>JAHEMX010000224.1 GCA_024643445.1 Desulfobulbaceae bacterium
TACCTCGTCGAAGCGACCCTCGAGTAAAGCGGTTTCAAGTCTGACTGGAGAAAATTTCTGGAAACTCTCGGCAACGCTCAAGCGTTCCCATGGCTCCTCCAGAGGCATCGTCCGGAGTCGAGACCCGGCGATTGCGGCGCACGTTTTTTCAGACCCTGAGAGTTCTGAGAAGACATGACGAAGCAGCTTTTCGCAATCGTCCATCAAATCCCGGTAATCACTGTCCACCCGATACCACTCCAGCATCGTAAATTCTTCCAGATGATGCTGCCCCCGCTCCTTGTCCCTGAAGCAGGGGCATATCTGGAAAATCCTGCGACAACCACGGCTGAGAAGGCGTTTCATGCATTGTTCAGGAGAGGGCTGGAGAAACCAAGTTCCCGACTGAATCGGCAGAATATTACTCTCCGGCAGCAACACCGGCTGGCGAACCGGCGTATCGACTTCCAGAAACTGCTCGTGGTGGAAAAAAAAACGGACGGAACGAAAAAGGGCTGCACGCAGGTGCAGCCCTGGCAAGGTCATCACGCCGGCTACTCTTTGACGCGGGTGACGTACTCCCCGGTTCTGGTATCGATCTGAATACGGTCCCCTTCTTCAATAAACGGGGGAACATTGAGTTGGTAATTTGTCTCTACGGTGACCGGTTTGGTATCGGTTCCGGAAGTATCACCCCTGGCCCAGGGGTCTGCCTGGGTGACGAGCAGGTTGACGAAGATCGGCAGGCTGATATCAATCGGGCGTACACCAAAAAACAGCACGACGACCTCCATGTTGTCCACCATGTAGTTGACATTGGATCCGAGCTGCTCCCGGGTCAGAAACAGCTGCTCATAATTATCGGTATCCATGAAGTGATACTCATCGCCCTGATTGTAGAGATATTGCATTTTACGCTCTTCAAGTTCCGCTTTCTCAAATTTATCGTTTGAGCGGTAGGTATTGCTGAACTGGGAGCCGGTGATCATATTCCGCAACTTGCAGCGATAGAGTGCCTGGCCTTTTCCCGGTTTGGCAAACTGAAAGTCAGAAATGATATGCGGCTCACCGTCGATGAGTATTTTCAAGCCTTTGCGAAGATCTGATGCACCAAAAAACATAACTATTCTCCCTCAAGATAACCGGCCGCCGCTTCTCCGTCCCTCCAGCACCGGATATACGGGCCAGGCTGAACCGGTAACAGTAAAATGAATCCGTAATAAGCTGGCAATATACCCGTCTCCGCTTATATTTGACAACCGCTAATACATAATTCTGATTGATCGGAGAGATTGAATCGTGCAAACTGCCTGCTGTTTTTTCTGCCGCACCGCTTTTTTTATAAGCGTCACCTTGCTGACTTTGTATAATGCGTGGTGAAACATGGGAAACGGTATGGATCAGAAGATAGGCCTCTTAGCAGATACGCATCTATACGCTGTCAGCGAACAGTTCAGGCAGCAGATCCGGATCGCTTTCAGCTCCTGCGAGACAATCATTCATGCCGGTGATATAACTGATATGGACGTACTGGCCGTGTTCCACCCCAAAACGGTATTTGCCGTTCACGGCAACATGTGTGGCCGGAAGACCAGAGACCTGCTTCCGGAATCGCGGCTGCTATCCATCAATGGATACCAGATCGCTGTCTGTCATGGTGCCGGAGACAGGCAGACCATCGAAGAACGTCTGTATCAGCGTTTCTACGATGCGGATTGCATCGTTTACGGTCATACCCACCAAGCGGTTGCCCACCGGCGCGGTACGGTCCTCTACGTCAACCCCGGCAGTTTTCAAGGGACGGGCCGGTACGGCAGCCCCGGAACCTATGCGCTTCTCAGCGTCGGCAGGGACACCATTACCGCCGACCTCAAGGTCCTTCCCCCGTTGCCATGAAAACCATCTGGAGTCCCTGGCGAATGGAACACGTCCTTGGCAAAACACGCCGCCCGGGAACCTGTCTCTTCGAACCACCCGGTAAAGGTTTTTGTGCAAAAGAGGATCTTCTGCTTTATCGAAACGGCGGCTGTATCTGCCTGCTCAACCGATTTCCCTACACCAACGGTCATCTCCTTGTCGCTCCCACCCGGCATGTTTCCTGCGTCACTGAGCTTAATGAGAAAGAGATGACCCCGCTTATGGCACTTGTCAGTGCAGCGACCGCCATTCTCCGCCGTATCCTGGAACCGGATGGCTTCAATATCGGCCTCAATCTCGGCAGCGAAGCAGGCGCAGGCATCGCCGACCACCTGCATTTTCATATTGTGCCGCGCTGGCGTGACGATGTCAATTTCATGACCGTGCTGGCTGACGTCCGGGCAATTCCTGAACATATTGAAACAACCTACGACCGTCTCCTTCCCGAGTTCCAGGCTTATTATCAATTACAGAAGACAGCGCCATGACAGCACCGCTTAAAATGACGCCGATGCTTCGGCAATACCTCGATATTAAAGAGAAACACGAGAATGATATTCTCTTCTACCGGATGGGTGATTTTTACGAGATGTTCCTTGAGGATGCCGAGACTGCCTCAAAAATACTCAACATCACCCTGACCTCACGAAACAACAAAAGTGATACGGCGGCTATCCCGATGTGCGGGGTACCCTATCATGCCGCCCCGGCCTATATTGCCAAACTGGTAAGCGCCGGCAAGCGGGTAGCGATCTGTGAACAGACAGAAGATCCTTCCCAGGCCAAGGGCATTGTCAAACGCGAAGTCATCCGTGTAATCTCCCCCGGCGTGGTGACCGATGATCAACTCCTTGATGAAAAAGAAAACCGCTATGTCTGTGCCATCACTCATTCCGGGAATGATCCGGATCATTCATGGGGCATCAGTTTTCTCGATGTCAGTACAGGTGCGTTTCAAACGGGAGAATTCAGTGATGAAGGAACGACGCCGGAACAGCTTCTTGAGCAGCTCTCCCGGATGTCACCGGCCGAACTGCTCTTTGATGAAGCCGACCGTATTCTGCTGCAACCCCTGATTAAGGCAGCCGAGCTGCAGCTTCCGGAAATCTGCCTGACGCCGCGTCCTTCGCACCTGTTCCATCTGGAGAGCAGCCGCCGGCGCCTGGCCGAGCACTTCAACGTTATCAGCCTCGACTGTTTTGGCTGCGGTGCCATGCAGCAGGGCCTCATAGCTGCTGCAATCCTGCTTGACTACGTTCAGGAAACGCAGAAAACGGACATCGCTCATATCGAAAAGCTTGTTTCCATTGAACTCGACTCGGTTTTACTCATAGACGACTCATCCAGGAGAAACCTGGAGCTGACCCAAACCATTATCGGCAGCAAGCGAGAGGGTTCCCTGCTGTCTGTGCTCGACGAGACGCGAACCCCGATGGGTGCCCGTCTGCTTAAGCACTGGCTGCTTCATCCACTACAGGATGGAGGCAGGATAAACAAGCGGCTTGAGGCCGTAGCCTATCTGCACCAGCACTCAGCGCTGCGCCAGCAGCTCAGGGACCTGCTGGCTTCTATCTATGACCTTGAACGGCTGAACAGCCGCATGGTACTTGGTCATGGTAATGGTCGAGATATGCTGGCCCTCAAGCAATCATTTACCAAGCTTCCCGAGATATACGAACTCCTGAAGAACCCAGAGGCAGCGAAGCTTGAACAGATCAGGGATGAATTCGATCCCCTCTCCGACCTCCATGACCTGCTTGAACGCTCTATCACCGATGATCCACCAATCACCCTGCGCGACGGGAATCTGATCAGAAAAGGGTTCAACAAGGAGCTCGATGAGCTTCTGCTGCTCTTGAGAGACGGCAAGGAGCTGATCCTCGGTCTGGAAGAAAAAGAGCGTAAAGAAACCGGTATCGCAAAACTGAAAGTTGGCTACAACAGGGTGTTCGGCTACTTCATAGAGATCAGCAAGAGCAATCTTGATAAAATCCCGGAGCACTATATTCGCAAACAGACCCTGGTCAATGCCGAACGCTTTATCACACCGGAACTGAAAGAATTTGAGAATAGTGTTCTCAATGCCCAGGAGCGACGTCTCGATCTCGAATACCGCCTGTTCCTGGAGATCCGCAGCCAGCTTGCGAGCAACAGTTCACGTCTGCTCAAAACTGCTCATCTGCTTGCCCAGGTCGATGTACTTACCTGCCTTGGTGAAGTCGCCAGGCGTTATCATTACCGGCGGCCGCAGATAGCAAGCGACAAGTCAATTATCATCATAGAGGGTCGCCACCCGGTTATTGAACGGGCGCTTCCCGCCGGTAAATTTGTGCCAAATGATATCACGCTTGACCAGACAAAAAACCAGATGCTGATCATTACCGGTCCTAATATGGCCGGCAAATCGACCATCCTCCGACAGACGGCCCTGATCGTTCTGATGGCCCAGATGGGCAGTTTCGTGCCGGCTGACAGTGCGTCAATAGCCATTGTCGACCGGATTTTTACCAGGGTCGGCGCCATGGATGACCTGCGCCGGGGCCAATCGACCTTCATGGTTGAGATGAGTGAAACCGCAAACATCCTTAATAACGCCACGCCGCGCAGCCTCGTTATCCTTGATGAAATCGGCAGAGGGACCTCAACCTACGATGGGCTTTCTATCGCCTGGGCGGTCGCCGAAGCGCTTATCAACAAGGACGCAGCGGGAGTCAAGACATTGTTTGCGACCCACTATCATGAACTGACTGAACTGGCTCAAAGCCAGCCGCGAACGAGAAACCTCTCGGTAGCAGTGAAGGAATGGAACAATACGATTATTTTCCTGCACAAACTCGTAAAAGGCGGGACGAGCCGCAGCTACGGCATCCAGGTTGCTGCGCTGGCCGGCGTTCCAGCCCACGTGGTGGAACGGGCAGAAGAGATCCTCAGACGAATTGATCATGGAGAATTCGACTACCAAAGGTTATCAGCAGATTCGACGATAACCCGGCCGGCAAACGCAAGCGACAGGAACAAGCCCAGTCAGCTCTCCCTGTTCCGTCAGCCCTCGCACCCGGTTATCGACGAAATAAGACAGGTAAGTATTGACGATATGACCCCGCGCGAAGCCCTGGCCCTGCTCTACAAATTACATGGGCTGCTCTGAGATTGCCGTAATCAGGCTCCTCCACCGGGCCAGACACATAAGTTGCTTTTTTTTTGCGATATATTACCTTTACAGGTATATATAGCAAGCAGTGGACAGTGTACTTCCAGCTACGGCCAATCAACAGGAATGATCCTTATCAGCAGATGCGACACGCTTCAGCAATCAACGCTCACACGAGACCCCCCTTTTTTCTCGCTTTTTTTTCATGGGTGATCGCCTCGCTGATCCTGTGCAGCGTTGCCTCGTCGGCGCCGCTTGAGGATCCGTATAGCGGCAGCGGCGATCTCGATGAACATTACCAACAGGCAAAATTCTTCTACAACCAGCTCAAAACGACTTCAACCCTGGGTGTTTCTCGGGAAAACTGGCTGAAAGGGGCAGGGAATTTTCGTCGAATCTACCTGGCTGAGCCGAAATCTGAGCTGGCCCCATCCTGCCTGTTCATGCTTGGTCGTCTTTATCACGACATGTTCCAGGCGTTTGGTAAAGGTATCGACCTCGGAGAAGCCATTTCCTACTACCGGGATGTCGACGCTCTGTTCCCCGGCAACCGTCTTGCAGATGATGCCCTTTTCGCCGTTGGAGAGATCCTGCTTGACGAGGTTCATGACCCGAAACGGGCCGCCAAGGCGTTTGTCAGCATTGTTTCCAATTACCCCGAAAGCGACATGCGCTCACAGGCCGAAACAAAGCTGAAGATTCTCTCCCAGGAACATGATATCGCCCTGCCGAAAATCATGCTCGGCAACGCCCAATTGATGAAACTGTCCAATGTTTTGCCGGTAAAATACTGGTCTTCGAAAGACTACACCAGGGTTGTCATCAATACTTCCGGTCCGGTTGCTTACCGGGAAGAGTTGTTGGAAAAGGTCGGGAACCAGCCGCGCAGACTGTATATCGATTTCCAGGACAGTTATGTCGATCCCCGTTTCCGCTCACCCGTTCCGATTGAAGATGGTCTGCTGAAGCGTATCCGGACCGGACAATTCAGTCCCGATACGGTACGTGTTGTCCTGGATATAGAATCCATATCAAACTACAAGATATTCAGTCTGCCCGATCCGTTCCGGGTCGTGATCGATGTACGGGGTCAGGCCAAGGAAAGGACCGCACCGCCCGCGGGTGTGGCGGCCACACCGAAGAATGGTACGGTTACCCCGAGCGGAGAGTCGCCTCCCGATTCCCTGAAACCGCCGCTTCCACCGCTGGCACGGCCGACAACGCCGCCGACGGGACAAATC
>JAHEMX010000225.1 GCA_024643445.1 Desulfobulbaceae bacterium
GCCAGAGAAGCCATACGCCGTTGTTTTCGATAATTGAAAGCAGATCGTTGGCCAGTATAAGCTGAAGATTTGCAATTTCACCGGAGACATCCTCTCCGGCAGGAAACTCTTTCCGATATTGTTCGAAGTAGTACAGTGCTTTATCTGCCCTGCCGACAGAGAATAAGTATATTTTCGCAACGCTGAGAAGATTTTGCTGCAGATCAATACCATTGTCTATCAGGACGAGCAGATGAGGCAATGACTTGGTTGGCTCGCCACGTTCCAGATAGTACGCCGCAAGTTTGCGATGGAATGGAAGGTAGCCCGGTTCATTTTCCAGGTAGCGTTTCCATAGTTCTGCCGATGCGTCAATTTTATTTATACTTTCAAATACTTCTGCGGCCTCAATAAGTATCCCGGGATCGACGCGATATTTCTTAACCAGTTCCGTGTAGTAATAGAAGGATTTATCGATCGCTCCCATACCCCTGGTCAGACGTGCGAGATCAAGGAGCAGTTCAGGGTTTACTCCCCGGCGCTGGTAGAGTTGTTCCATCAAAGGAAGGGCGACCCGGTCTTTTCCTTGCGCCTTCAGCGATTTTATCAGGCCCCAGAGTGCTTCGTCCGCATATGTTCCTCCCGGGTCCAGTTCAAATGCCTGACCAAAATGCTCGACCGCATGCTCGGTATTATTGCTACGCAGAGCGATTTCTCCAGCACTGATCAGGTATTCGATTCTGTTACCATCCGCTTCAAGAAGGCTATCCAGCAGGATGGAGGCGTGCTCAAAATCCCCAACTGCTATGTAAAGTTTGCATAGTTCCCAGGTAACCTCTTCTATATGAGGTTTTAGTTTGAGAACAGCCTGATATTTTTTAATAGCCTCGTTATAGCGCTGCGCCTTGGCAAGTCCTCTGGCTGTATCCCATCTCTGTTTCCAGAGTGGCTCTTCAGCCTGTTTATTTACAACGGTGATATCCTTGTCTGGAGCAAGCGGTGCGGCTTGAAGAGGAGATACAAGAGAGAGGAAGAAAAGTGAGTAGAGGAGGATAATACACCCGGTAAAACGATTATGGCCAAGCGGAGCGAAGAGGCCGCTGAGGTCTATGGCTCCGAATTCGCACCGCCGTTTATTCGGGTTTGGTTTTGACATGCAACCCCTTAATCTTGCATCGTCACCGTTGCGTTCAATGAAGAAAGGCTGCAGAAAACTGCAGCCTTTCTTCAGGATCATCTGTGTTGTGCTTTTATGACATAAGAAACCTAGCAGACAGTATTTCTTCTTTATCTATAAAAGTCTCTGACGCATTTGACAACATATTCCTGCATTGCCTTGGTCAAGCCGGGATATATCGGCAGAGCAAGCGTTTCTGCGGCAGCCTTTTCAGCCTGCGGTAAAGAGCCACTCTCAAGAATACCGGCAAGACACTCCTGCTGATGCAAGGCAAGCGGATAGTATACTTCTGTCCCGATATTTTTTTCGGCCAGGAATTTTCGCAATTCATCACGCTTCCGGACGCGGATGACATACTGATTGTAGATATGGTGGTTTATTGTCTTATCGGAACCCGCCTGTTCGCCATAGACGGCCTTGGGCAGTGATACCTCGGAATCTTCACCAAAGCCGGCACCGGCAAATAAAGTGTTGTATTGATCAGCGTTGCAGCGACGCTGTTGATGCCATTTTTCGAGATGCCTGAGTTTTATCCTTAAAACGGCAGCCTGAATAGGATCAAGCCGGAAATTGCCGCCGACGAGCGAGTGGTAATATTTCGGATGAGCACCATGATTCCTCAGCTTTTTCAGCTTTTCAGCGAACACTTCGTCCTGGGTAACGACCATACCTCCATCGCCAATACCCCCAAGATTTTTACTGGGGAAAAAGGAAAAACAGCCGGCAATTCCTGCAGATCCGGCTCTCTGCCAAGTCATTTTACCGCTGCGTTCAAGCATCATTTCAGAGCCGATTGCCTGGGCGGCATCTTCCACAACAGGAACACCGTACGCTTCTGAAAGTGAGAGTATATTCCCCATGTCCGCACACTGGCCGTACAGATGGACCGGTATCATGACCTTAATCTTCTTTTTTTTGTCCCTTTGCAGAATATCAGCCATATGAGTCGGGCTAATGTTGTATGAAACGGGATCGATATCGGCAAAAACAGGAACGGCACCCAGCCGTAAAACAACGCCCATGGTGGCAAAAAAAGAATAAGGAGTCGTCAGTACCCGATCCCCCCGATTAATATCAAGAGCCATCAGGGCAACAAGCAGCGCATCGGTGCCGCTGGAAACGCCGATACCATGCACCGCGCCTGAATAGTCAGCGACTTCCCGTTCGAAGGCTGTAACTTCCGGTCCCATAATATAGTGCGTGGAGTCGATAACATTTGACACACATTCTATAATTTCTTTACGCAATTCGGCAAGTTGCGGTTTCAGATCCAGCAAAGGCACTTTCATTATTTTCTCACGGATGAAGGGTTTTGCGTTAGGAAAGTGATCAAATAAAAGGGCAGGAAGATACAGCCTTAGTCAGAGGCATTTACAATTATCTTGTCACCATCAAAAAAGTCTACGATATCAGGCATTTCAGTTTCAAGATATTTTTTCATCTTGGCGAGCAGATTAACCTCGATCTGGCGCACCCGTTCCCGGGAAATATCAAATTTATCGGCAATATTCTGGAGCGTTAACGGCTCGTCAGTCAACAACCTCTCCTCAAGAATCATGCGTTCCTTATCGTTGAGGGAGTGTTTCAGCTTCTCAAGCAACTCTGCCAGTCTCAGCTTCATTTCTTTGCCGGCGATACGTGATTCAATACTGGGTTCACTGCTTGGAACGAAGCTCTTCTGCTCATCATCGGAATCATTTTTAACCGGGCTCTCAAGCGAGACATCCCAGCTATCCATACGCTGACTCATCTCAACGACTTCCTTCTCCTTGACGTTGAGCCTTTCAGCCAACAATTTTGGTTCGGCCTCAAAACCCTGCGACTCAAGGAGCTTTTTCTCCTTGTTGAGGCTGAAAAAGAGCTTTCTCTGGGCCTGCGTTGTTCCTATTTTCACCAGGCGCCAATTGTCCATGATAAATTTCAGCACATAGGCCCTGATCCAGTAAGCGGCATAATAGGAAAACTTGACGCCACGATAAGGATCAAACTTCTTTGTAGCCTGCACCAGCCCGACATTACCCTCCTGGATCAGGTCCATAAAGTTCTGCATCCAGTATTTCTGAAAATCCATGGCGACTTTGACCACAAGTCGCAGATTGGATGAAACCAGCCTGTATGCAGCGTTTGGATCACCTTCTTCTCGAAACCGTATTGCCAGCTCTTCCGTTTCTTCCCGGGAGAGGAGTTCGTACTGGCTTATTTCCTGCAGGTAGCGATGAAGAGCCGGGTTGCTGAGTACCGGAAGATTCTCTTCATCCGAAACCGAAACAAGCGGATTTTCGTGTGGCTCGAAATCGACCTCTATTGTATTATCATCATTGCTCATCTATATTTGTCTCCAAGGTGACCTGGATGTTCTTGGAAAAGCCTGTAATTTTACCTTACTGTGTAAAAAGTGCAAATACTATATGCTGCCGCCTCATTTTAGGTGCACCTACCATGCTTCTTATCCTACCATATCAGGCATACAGGGGAATATTTTATTTTCTTAATTATATAATTGTGATAGAAATGCCTTCTTTTCATTCTCCACATTATTTACTTACAACAACCCGGCAGTAACAAAAAAATTGATGAAGCATATTCGAAATTTCAGCATTATAGCTCATATCGATCACGGCAAGTCCACGCTGGCAGACCGCATGATACAACTTTGCAGCCTGGTTTCTGCCCGAGAGTTCAAGGACCAGCTGCTCGACAACATGGACATTGAGCGCGAACGTGGAATAACCATTAAGAGCCAGACAATCTGTCTGCCTTACAAGGCTCAGGATGGCATGACCTATCAGCTCAACCTTGTTGATACACCCGGACATGTTGATTTCAGCTACGAGGTTTCCCGCGCCCTTTCCTCATGCGAAGGGGCGCTGCTGCTTGTCGATGCAGCCCAGGGGGTTGAAGCACAAACGCTGGCCAATCTTTATCTCGCCATGGAGAACGATCTTGAGATCATACCGGTAATTAACAAGATCGATTTGCCATCGGCCGAACCGGAAAAGGTCTCCCTGCAGATAGCAGAGGATCTGGGGTTTGATCTTGACATGATCCAACTCTGTTCCGCCAAGAACGGGACCGGCGTTGATGCCATCATGGAAGCCATTGTAAAACTTCTGCCACCTCCTGCCGGCGATCCGGACGCTCCGCTCCAGGCCCTTATTTTTGATGCTCATTATGACCCGTACCGGGGAACCATTATTTCCTGCCGCATCATCAATGGCTCAGTCCGGCCCGGTGACCAGATTGTTTTCATGTCGACCGGGGCTGTGCATAAAATTGAGGAAGTCGGCTTGTTCAGGCTCAGAAAGGAGTCTCGAAAACAACTGAGTGCCGGCGAAATAGGCTATATTCTGGCTGGCATTAAATCGGTCAGCGATGCAACGCCAGGTGATACGATCACCCTTTTTGATCGTCCCTGCAATAAGCCGCTGCCAGGGTTCCGGGAAATACAGCCTGTCGTCTTCTCATCTATCTATCCGATCGCCTCGGATGACTACGAGGATCTTGCCTCGGCACTTGAAAAACTTCGTCTTAATGACGCTGCACTGTCCTACCAGAAGGATTCCTCCGCCGCCCTCGGATTTGGCTTCCGCTGTGGTTTCCTTGGCCTGCTGCACCTTGAGGTCGTCCAGGAACGTCTCGAACGCGAGTTCGACATCTCGCTGATCCTTACCGTTCCGTCGGTCCGATATCATTTTTACCTCAACGACAACAGTGAGCTTATGGTCGACAATCCTGCTCATTTTCCTGATCCGGCAAAGATATCACTGGTAAAAGAACCGTTTATCAAGGCCTCGATTCTGATACCTGAACGATACATGGGCGTCGTTATGACGCTGTGCATGGAGAGGCGCGGTGAAAATACCAACTATCACTACCCGACTCCCGGTCGAATTGAGCTCACCTGCGAACTGCCGCTTGCCGAGGTCGTTTTTGACTTTTATGACCGGCTTAAATCGGTCACCCAGGGATATGGCTCCTTTGACTATGAAATTATCGATTATCGAAAGAGTGATCTGGTCAAGCTCGATATTCTCGTTAACGGCGAAATTGTTGATGCTCTGTCGCAGCTGGTGCATCGTGACAATGCCCGTGCTCGAGGTCTGAGCGCCTGTGAACGTCTAAAAGACGAGATCCCCCGACAGATGTTCAAAATTGCCCTGCAGGCCGCAGTCGGCAGTACCATTATTGCCAGGACGAATATTTCAGCCTTTCGGAAAGATGTAACAGCGAAATGTTATGGTGGCGATATTACAAGAAAAAGAAAACTTCTTGAAAAACAAAAGGCGGGTAAAAAGCGGATGAAAACAGTGGGAAATGTCGAGATCCCGCAGAGTGCGTTTCTGGCAGTATTAAAGAGCGATAAAGACTGATTCGACAGATGGTTCTGCCGCGTATCATTCCAGCTACCTGCAGAATCGTTTTCCCGGATCTGCAGCCTGATTCAATTGTCCAGGCCGTCTGATCTGCCAGGGCAGGCGGTAATGACGATCCCTTTCTTCAACATGATTCGTTCCATCTCCTTCTCGCTTAAAGCCGCATCTTCCTGCCGCGCGATGTAGACGATGCAATCCTGACAGATGTTAAAGGAACTGCTGTCCATCTCACTGAATATATCCCAGCAATTATCGTTGGGATAAAGCTTGGCGGGGCACTTTTTATCCTCAGCGCAGTTCATGATAACCCAGCAGGGAAAGCTCGAAAACGGTGACATAGGCGAACTCCTCTTGTTGAATCAATCTTTACTGAGCGTACTCTAATTGATTCTCGTATTGCTGACAACTATGCACCATCACGCCGTAAGGCCTAATACGCACAAATCGACTTATGTACTTGTATTCAATCAAAATAATAATTCTGATCAGAGTATTCAAGGAAACTTATAAGCATGTCACTGAGCAACCATATAGAAACGCAGGATTTCCATCAACTGATCTCTTCCCATTTTGCTTTTTGCCGAGAAAACAACGCGTTCCTTGCTGGTCAAACCATGTATCATATCAAGATTTTTGGCATTTTTTGATCGTTCATTACCAGATAATTTGTCTGCCTTGGTGTAGACACCGACAAAAGGCAGCTGCAACTCCCGCAGCATCTGCAGCAGTTCACCGTCCAGGGCTTTTGCCTCATG
>JAHEMX010000226.1 GCA_024643445.1 Desulfobulbaceae bacterium
ATTGAAAACAATGCCGTAACAACCTCAAGCATCCAAGCTAACGCGATAACAGGCGATAAAATTGCATTCCAGGCGGTTGGCGCAGATTCTATTGCGCCCGGCGCCATCACTTCGGATAAGATTGAAAACGGAACCGTGTCAGGAGACGACCTGGGGGCCAATGCCGTTACCATTGACAAAATCCTTCCCAACATCGTGAGCAGTATTAACGGCGTTGCTACCGACGGCGGAAACATCGATCTTATTGCCGGAAACAATATCACCATTACCCCCAATGACGCGGCAAACACCATAACCATAGCAGCCGATGACGTACCAGTGCCGCTTGAATTAATTGCGGCGACTCCAGATCCTGTTATCAGCGGGAAGAATACCGGAACGGGAACCGGTCTCTATGGTGAAGTCTCAGGCTTCGGCGGCTATGGTGTGTACGGTTATGCCTCCAGCACCAGTAGTTCAATAAATTACGGCGGATATTTTCGGGCGGATGGCATTACCGGACTCGGCGTATATGGAGAGGCTGGTGGTTCCTTCGGAAAAGGCATAACTGGTTATGCTAGCAACACCGGCGATATTACAAATCACGGTGGGTTTTTTACAGCCGAAGGCGTCTCTGGACACGGCGTAACCGGTTATGCGAAAAACAACACCGGCAATGGGGAAAATTACGGGGGCTATTTTCAGGCAAGCGGGGGTTACGGCAGGGGCGTTTATGGTTTGGCCTCTAACGCCGGCGACGTGGAAAATTACGGCGGGTATTTTCAGGCAGCTGGCAATCACGGCAGAGGAGTGTATGGCTATGCTTCCAACACCAGTATTGGGGAAAGTTCCGGCGGGTATTTCACGGCAGCCGGCACAAACGGCCACGGAGTGAATGGCTATGCTTCCAACACCGGCGACGTGGAAAATTACGGCGGGTACTTCACGTCAGCCGGCACATACGGCCGCGGAGTGCGCGGGAATGCCTTAGGCATTTACGGTCAGGGCATGGAAGGCTATGCCACAGGCATTCACGGCAAAGGGGTTCATGGTTTGGCCTCCAACTTCGACGACGTGGAAAATTACGGGGGCTATTTTCAGGCAAGCGGGGGTTACGGTAGGGGCGTTTATGGTTTGGCCTCTAACGCCGGCGACGTGGAAAATTATGGCGGGCATTTTCGGGCAGATGGCGATTCCGGCCGAGGAGTATATGGCTATGCCTCCAAAACCGGCGATGTTTTAAATTACGGCGGGTTTTTTCGAGCAAACGGTCTTTTCGGCTCAGGGGTACATGGCTATGCCGCCAACACTGGCAATGCTATAAATTACGGCGGATTTTTTAAGGCAGAGGGCATTTCCGGACACGGCGTACATGGCTATGCTACAGGCATTTACGGCACAGGCGTTTATGGTTTTGCCTCCAACTCCGGAGACGGAACCAAATACGGCGGCTATTTTACAGCCAACGGCCAAAAGGGCCGCGGTGTCTATGGGAACACAACTGGCCCTAACGGCATCGGTGTTTACGGCAAAGCTGATGGTGATAACAGCACTGGCGTCTGGGGCGAGGGAATAAACTGGGATTTCTATGCCAACGGATCAGGTTCAAATTACGGCCCGTTTACCGGCGGCCATGAGGTCAAACTAGAAAAAGGGTTTCCTGAAAATTCAAAAACCGGTCTGATCGTTTCAGTGACCGGCGATGCTTCTTACCGAAAGGATGGCACTGGCGCCGCATCTATTTCGACAACACTTCCCACGGTACAACTATCTGACGTTTCCAACGATAAAAAAGTGTTCGGGGTCATGGTAAAGGAAAGCCCTCTCCAGGAAGGACACTGGTATCGAGTAAAGAATGGGGATCGTTTCGCCATTGTTAATGCGCTTGGCGAAGGCAGGGTCTGGGTTTCCAATATTACCGGCGACATCGAAGCCGGGGATTATATCACCACATCTCAAATTCCGGGATACGGCCAGATGCAGGAAGATGATGTGCTTCATTCCTACACCCTGGGAAAAGCCATTGAGAGGGTTGATTGGAATACGGTCTCCGAGACCATTCAATATGAAGGTCAGGCAATCAAGGTGTATCTGATTGCCGTGGTTTATACCAGTGGATAGTCCTGACAGGCACTCAGGGCATCCCCCCCTTTTAACACAGAGGGCAGGATTCCTTTATCGCTCATTCGCTTCATGCCAGAACGTCAATTTGGCTTTTCCCCATCAGCTACACCTATTACCACAATTCCTCGTATCGTCCTTGAGCTCGACCCTTATGAAGCCGACGGTTAATGCCAGATTGTTATTGCCGACGCTGTGCGTCGTCTCGACTTTATCCGCCACTTTCCCTCGGTGCGGTCGAGAAACTCCTCGCAGCAGCCACGTTTCCGTTCATGGCTTCCCTGTACAGGGCATCCAAAACCTAGAAATGTGTCCCGCAGTTGATCGACGACGCTTCTCAAGAGCCTCTGCTTCGATTTCAGCAAGCTCCGTCGGCGTGAAGAGCCTGTAGATGATCCTTCCCTAAAAAAGTGGACACTCAGATAAGTCGTTTGATAGCAAACCAATTTGAAATTCATGGTTACTAAACTTGAGCAGCCAATCAAACATTCTAATGGCAATCCTAACTGTTCTGCATGTAAGACGTGTTGACCTTCTTCCTGTTAAATCTTCGGATGAGATGAGAAAAATGATTGGCAGATGCTGTAGAAACTGGAAATCAAGAGGTGACAGCTCGGGTCTGGACTCTTACAATTCTTTTTTCCCCCTTCTTCTCACCCGGCGGCCGCCCGCCCAACACGATTATTTCAGGCTTACGGTCCTCCCTTCTTCGGCGGACAGGTAGGCGGAATAGATGAGATTGACGCAATCCACGGCAAGATCGATGCCCGCGCGGGGTTCGCGGTCGTCGCGGATGGCGTGCGCGAAATCCTCGATCTCCTGAGCGAAGCCACGGAACCAGTCTTCATCGCAGCTCGGTCGATTCCAGCCCGCCTTGGTTTCGAGTTTTTCCGTAAAGTATTCGTCTTCGAACGTTGCCGCATCCACGGCGTATGTTTCGATGCCGTCATTCGCGGTCATGTTGGCCTTGATGACGCCATCGGTCATGAAGGCCGTCACGCGGGTGTTCAAACCGCCGAGTCCCACATCGCTGACCAGCACGATGGCGCGCGAACCATCGTCAAAGCGGATGGTCACGTTCGCCCAGTCTTCCACGTCGACGGGATCGGAACTGATCCACTGGTGGGCATTCGCCTTCCGCGCGCGCTCCGAGGCAGGGGTGTGAATCAGGTCGGCGGTGTCGGCCAGAACCGAGACGGGGCGGATGCCCCGACCAAGCCTCCGTTCGCCCTCCCATTGTTTGAGATACAGACAGGCGCCGACCGAGTGCACTCCCATGCGCAGCAGGGCACCACCGCCGGTCGATTTCCATTCGCGTGAAAATACCGAGTTTGACCCCGAATGATTCTCCTCGGCCCGCAGTTCCAGAATCGATCCCCTGGAAGCAGCGATGAGGTTACGCATCTTGACGATGGGCGGGGCATAGACCCAGTTCTCCGCGTAACAGAAACGCACGCCGCTGCGGCGTACCGCCTCGCGTACCGCTTCTGCATTTCGTCGTGCGCCTTCGCGCATGCGGGAGCGGGGCACATGGCGGCCGATCGGCTCACGATCACCGGGCTCACCAAAATAGCCGGTCAGCGGCTTTTCCATGATGATGTGTTTGCCCGCCTCGGCGGCCCGGATGGCGATCTCGTGGTGTGACGCCGGCGGCGTGCAGATGTCGATCACATCGATGTCTTTTCGCGCCAGGAGCGCGTCAAAGTCGTCTGTCGCAAAGGCCACCCCGGTGTCGCGCGCAAAGGCTTCCGCGCTTTGCCGGGTGCGGGAGCAGACGCCGCGAATTTCGACCAGCCCCGGCGGCAGACTCTTGTAGTTTGCGTGATGCATGTGCGCGCCCCAGCGCGCCCCGACCATGCCGATGCCAAGTGTCTTCTTGTCCATTATGTGCGACCTCAGTTAAGGGTGAGTGTATTTTGCAAGCCAGCAAATGTATGTGCAGGACGCTGCCGGGTTGTCACAAGTGAAAAATGAACGCTGTCTGAGTTGGACCTTTCTTCTGATCCTGACGAGTCATTTTACCTGGACATAATCAATAATGTGGATAACTGTCAAGTTGTTGTGATTATGCCGCAGCAGGTGTTAAACCTGGCATGGTTGCCCGCCGGAAAGCGGGAGGGAGCAGAGCAGTGGGCGAGAGAATCCGATTACTTTTTCTCTGTACGGGAAATTCGTGTCGCAGTCAGATGGCTGAAGGGCTCTGTCGCCACCTCAGGGGCGATGTCATCGAAGCCTTCTCGGCAGGCATAAAGACGCACGGGCTGAATCGCCTGGCCGTGCAGGTGATGAGCGAGATCGGCATCGACATCGCCGGCCACACGAGCAAGACCGTCGCCGATCTCGGGAATCGTGAGTTCGACTACGTGGTTACGGTGTGCAGTCATGCCAATGAGACCTGTCCTTTCTTCCCGGCCCGGACCAGGGTGGTGCACCGGGGCTTCGACGATCCTCCGAAACTGGCGCTTAATTCAGCCACTGACGGGGAGGCATTGACCCACTACCGGCGCGTGAGAGACGAGATCAGGGAATTTGTCCTTTTACTCCCGGAACTATTGAGCGGTGGTCCGGCAGGCGAGGGCGACACCTGAGCCAAGAAGGCGGTTAAAATTTAAGGTTTTCTTACTCGTTTATCGATTTAGATTTGTTTGAATTGTTATCAGCAAACGTATACAGGAGGTGCGGCTATGGGGAATTTTTTGTTCATCCTGAGCAAGGATGACAATGAATCGGCAACAAGATGCTTTCAATTTGCCAAGATTGCGCATGGGAAAAAACATCATGTTGATCTGTTTTTCATTGATGGCGGTGTCATGTGGGCGAATAAGAACAGAGATTTAAACGTAAAAACAAATACCGGGGATTGTCCGGCAGATTATTTGCCCTACCTGGTCGATAATGAAGTTGCGATAGGAATATGTACCCCTTGTGCTAAAAATCGCGGGCTTGATGAAGCAGCATTTTTCAGCAATATGCTGTTGGATGGCGGGCCGCACCTGATCGATATGGCAGCTGAAGCGAAGGTTTTTAATTTTTGAAAACCTTCGGTACAAGCCATCCAGACGATGTTGATGTGAGGGACAGTTACCGAATTATCAACTGAGAATTCGTTCAGGAGCGTGCAGGATGTTCAACCGTTCAGGCCGGGCATAAGCCGCCAGCGTCAACCCCGCTCTTTCAGCAATAGCAAGGCCGAGAGAGGATGGCGCCGTCCGGGACATGACTATCGGAATCCTCATCCGGGCACATTTCAGCACCATGTCGGAGGTCAGGCGGCCGGTGGTATAAACGGCGCAGCGGGGTGAAGCCTTGCCAAGCAGGATGGCGCCCATCACCTTGTCAACTGCATTGTGGCGGCCGACATCTTCATAAAATACCTGCAGGCAACCGTCAGCCCAGAGACCGCAGCCATGCACGCAGTGCGTCATCGGGCCGAGAATGGAAGACTGCAGGACCTCACGGATAAAACGCCTGATCTCCGCAAAGGAGATGGTATAGTCGAGGGGCCGTTCAATAAATCCCTCGAGCATCTCCCGGGGAATCTTGCCGGTGCCGCCGCAGCCCGACGAGATGATAACGTCCTTCGGCTCCATGCTCTCGACATCGGCATAAACGGATATCCTGCCTTCCGGGCAGACGAGTACTTCCTTCACTTCTTCCGGACGTTCGATATATCCCTGGCCAAACAGAAAGCCGACACCGAACTCCTCCAGGCCGACGGGCAGTACCATCGAAGCACCGATTTCCACCTCGTTCAGCATGATGGTGTAGGGCGTTTCTATGGCAATATGTTCCTGTGCCTCACTCCTGCCTTCGGGTGTAACAATCGTTGTCGGTACCTGTATCGATGAGGAAGCTGTCATAATAAGTTACTGATAAATTATAAAAATAAGACTTTTCCTGCGGCTGCATGGATCTTTACGATTACTGATAATCATTTCCACGGTCGAAAAAGGCCACTGTATCAGCTCTGCATATTTCTTCCACAGAAATATTGCAGCGGGCCTGCTCCACCGCCTTCTTGCTCCGCTTTCCTTAAGCATATGAATCTGCGGATGAAGACACCAATGAGCAGGATGACAGTTCCGGCAGGGGCGTGTATATTCTATGCTATTTAAAACGTAAACCGGGCTCGATAGCCCCCCGGATACCTTCTC
>JAHEMX010000227.1 GCA_024643445.1 Desulfobulbaceae bacterium
CCTGAGCTTTAACAGCTCGGCCATGGTGTCGGCAATCGGCCAGATGGTGCTCGGATAATGGATCTGGTAGAGATCGATATAGTCGGTTCTCAGCTGCCTGAGACTGTTTTCGATAGCGGCCTTGATGTGCGTTTCTGAATGTTCACCGGATAGTTTTGTCGCCAGAATAACACGATCTCTCCGCCCGACAAGCGCCTGCCCGATTATACGCTCGCTGGACCGGTAACCTTCGGCCGTATCGATAAAATTTATGCCATTATCAAGGGCGGCATGAACGACGCCAATTGCCTGTTTCTCATCAATGGCTCCCATCCCTCCCCCGAGCGGCCACCCGCCAAGACATATGGTGGAAACCTCAAGCCTGGCAGTGCCCAGAGGTCTTTTAGGCATTGTTTTCATGTCGATTCCTGGTTTTTTTTGTGTCCGGCACAGAAGGAGATTGGCTGTTAGCGCCTGATTATATCAGAATTCAGCGCGGAAGAGTATTTCCATTTCAGGTGTATCATTATCAAATTTACAATTTATATCATTACCTTAAAAAGGTTAACACGATTGGCTCCCTTTTGGACCGGACAGCCTGTTATGTTATGCGAACAAGAAACGCAGATACAAGGCCTTTCAGGAATTGGCCAGCAGGGTCCGGATGTCCTCGAGCTGTTCCTGAACCCCCAGGTATCCCTCTTCAATGGCGTGTGCAACCTGGTCGAAATTCATCATTTTCAACTCCCCCAGTCGCGGCTGGATCAGGATGTCCGGTTTGTCAACCGCCAGGTTGAACCGGGTAATCCGTTCCTGCATGATGCCGATGGATGTCATGACGGTTTCGATGATGTCCGGAGTTGCAGAATCATGCCGCAGAAATTCGCTCGCTTTATGCTTGAAACTGTTTTCGACACTCTCGTAATAATCGGCTATTTTTTTTGCCAGTTCATTGCGGGTATCATATCCCGGATGGGGCGCCTTGACCGGCTGTTTTTTTTGTTTTTCCTTTGCCGGATGGGACGGTGATGGTTTTCCTCGCGAGACGATCCTGCTGTTAAGGTCCACGGCAATAACCACCTCGGCACCCATGGCTCGCGCTACGCCTACCGGAACCGGATCGACCAGCCCGCCGTCAACCAGCCAGCGATCCTTGAGCCGCACCGGGGCAAAAAGCCCGGGATACGACATGGTCGCCCTGAGGGCTTCGATGATGTTTCCAGAATTTATGACAACTTTCTCGCCTCGCTCGAGATCTGCTGCCACCATCACCAAGGGGATACCTAGTTCTGAGAAGGTCTCTACGTCCGTGTGCATCGAGAAAAGTTCCTGTACCCGCCTTGAGCCGTTCAGCAGGCCGGAACGGGGGAAAACCACGTCAAAGTAGGAGAATATTTTTTTACCGTCCATCCGGAGAAGAAACTCCTTCAGGCTCCCGATGCTGCCACTCGCATGGAGCGCACCAATATAGGCTCCGACACTGCACCCGGCAATAAAGTCAATCGGGATATTTGCCTCTTCCAGAGCCTCAATTATACCGATGTGGGCCCAGCCGCGAGAGGCCCCGCAGCCCAGAACCAGTCCGACCGTCTTGCGGGACGACATAGTCCAACCTCCAGATAGATTTTCATTTCAGCTGTATGTCCTCTCTGGTGCCTGCAATTCCTGGCAATCAGAGAGGTAAAAAAGTTCAGGTTGAGCAGGACAATCAGGCTGTCAGGAACCCATTTCAGGTTCCTCCTGAACTACCTTTGAAAACCGGCGGTAAGCCTGGGAGAGAATGTCTCTGATATTTTGTTTAATTGGTGCCTGGGTATCGATGCGAATATGAAAGCCGCCGGTCAAGCTCTCGAAGGAGTCAAACCTGGCTTTCAATTCAGGCAGATGACGGAGCCTGGCATCTGATATCGAAACGGTTTGCTCTCGTTGCAATAGTCGATTTTCAACTATTTTGTCGGGAGATGTGCATTCGACAAAAATGATATTGGCGTCCATTTCTCCGGCAAGCAGTCGGGCCTTTTCACGCGTCTGGGCGCTGCTGAACGTCGCGTCGACAATAACCGACAATCCTTGGCTGATTTGTTCACGGGCAATGGTGAGGAGCCTTTCGTAGGTGCGCACCGTTGCGCTCCGGGAATAGATACCTTCCTCGAAATCCAGATCCATGGAGGCTTCCGGCACCACGCCGAAGAGCTTCTTGCGGATTCTATCCGAGTGCAATGCCTCTATGCCCATCATTCCGGCGAGTTCCGAAGCGATGGTGCTTTTCCCGGTCGCCACCATCCCGCAAATCACCCAGAGACAGGGACGGCTGAAAAACCGGGAATATTGATGGGCGAGGTCCAGATACCGGCTGGTTTCCCACCTCAGCTTGTCCTTCCGCTTCCGGTCGAGGGCCGGGTCCGAGAGGCGGATGCAGTTGACTTTGATGCGGACCATTGCCCGATAACATTTATAAAAATCGAGAACATTCAACCCGGTCGGATCATCCGCGTAGTGCAGGTAATACTCGAGCAACTGCTGCGCGAGACCGGCACAACCGCTGAATTCGACATCCATCAGAAGAAAGGCCAGGTCCGAGACGATATCCGAGTACCTGAAACGCTCGTTGAACTCGATGCAGTCGATAATCTGGATACTATCGACCCAGTAGATATGCCCGGTTCTCAGGTCACCATGGCAATCGCGAATTTTACCCGCCCGTATGCGTGCATCAAAAAGCTTTTTCCTGCGGTGTGAAAAATCCCGGCTGGCCTTTTGAATGTCGGCAAACAGCTGGGCGTCAAGGATGGTTCCCGCGAATTGTTCCGTCTGTTGAAAATTTTCTTCACCATTGATCCGGATAACCTCCAGGGTGCCGAATGCGTCTATTGCTCCGCCGGTAGGGGTGTTTCCGTAGAACTCGACAAGCCTGATCGCCAGATCCTCGATGGCTGCACGGTCGATCTTTTTGTCCTGCAGCAACCGCATCATCGAACATCGGGCCGGGAGCTGGCGCATCTTGACGGCGTACTCGATGATCTCTCCCGGGCCATCCAGAACATAGCCCCCATTATCCCGGGAAATCGGTACAACCCCCAGATAGACGCCATCGGACAAGCGCCGATTTAAGGTCGTTTCCTGCTGACAGTAAAATTTACGTTTTTCCGGTGTTGTGTAGTCGAGAAATCCGAGATCAACCGATTTTTTAATTTTATAAACATAGTCCCCGGTGAGAAAGACCCGTGAGATATGCGTCTCCCGCTGCTCGATCCTGATTACCGGGTGAGGATAAAATTCAGGCCTGGCCATGGCCTGAAACAGTTCTGTTTGATTGCTCATGTTTTTCAACCGTCCAGATTATCCATCAGCCACTCGCTCTGATCATCAATGCACGTTTGCCTGACGGCAGGCATGCTTGAAATCTGCAACCCGGCGCCATTTCAGTGATCAGGATACCATAAAATGACACCATTTCCCTTTCAATAAGGTTCGGATGTTTTCAGAAGTGCATGGCAAACCAGCCCAAGAAAACCAGCGTTACGGAGGATGCAGGCACTAGGCACCGATGAGCGGCCGTTCCTTTTCGAGGGTGAAATAGACCAGGAAAACCGGTTCTTCATTTTCATCTGTATATTTGCGGCGCTTGATCTTGCTGATTAATTCCGGATTATTTTCCTCGCGGCTCTTTATCAGATAGAGCCTTTTGCCCTTGTAGCCTTGTCCTTCTTCACAAAAAAGAAACGTCGCCGACGGGTTGGATTGCAGGTTGTGGTGGGTAAGGCGGTCGCGCATGATAAATGTCAGCGTACCCGCTTCAAGAAAATGCGGTTTAGAATACACGGCAGCATCGACTTTTCCGCTGCTGTCGGCAGTAGCCAGTACACCGAAGCCTTTCGTGTTTTCGAAGTACTCTTGCAGGTCTTTCATGTTGTTTCCTTTCTTGTTCATGGTGTTTATTTCATTTTAACCGGCGATGTCACCGGTCGCACTGCATCCGTTGCTGGAATAGCAGCCTTCTGTTAAGTCGCTTTCCTGTGACTCAGGCAGAACAAGCGGCAGCGGGTGAGTCAAACCTTCAGTCCGCCGTAAGGGCCAGTTCCGCTGCCCATGCAAGGGGGCATCGAGAAGATAGCCCAAAACAGCTCCTCAGCCGCCATTGCCGCTCCTGCCTGCACTGTTTGCAATTATCCCCTCCTACGCTATCGTCTCTGCGGTGAGGTTCCGGGCTCATGACCGACGTCTTTGCTGAGGTCCTGCAACTCCTCACTCAGGCCATTATCGTCGGCTAGTCCTTCTCTCGTCACGATCTTCTTGCCCATTGCCTCGGCAACAGAGATCATGCATGAGCGCCTGGGCCGGCCGTCCATGAGAACCGTGCAAGCACCGCACCTCTCTATTCCACAGCCGAATCTGGTCTGGGTCAGGCCCAGTTTTTCCCGCAGCACCCAGACCAGAAGCTCATGCCGTTCCGCCTCGACCTGGTGAATGGTGCCGTTAACATGGAGCGTCATCATGGGATAAATCCGGGGTTGCTCTGTTAGTGGTGACGCGGCAGGAGGAGACCGTAAAAAACAGGGACCTGAAAATTACTTCAGATCCCTGATGGTCTCTTAGCTGCGTGCTGGAGGGGGCTTCTTATTGCCCCTCGTTGGTTTTATAGCGCTCTAAGCGGTTTTCAGAACAAATAATGCTTACCAGCTGTCACCAGCTATGAGACTGGTATCGAGGCAACGCGCCTTGACGTCATCGGTCAGATGCTTCCTGTCATGCATATCCTTGGCATAGCAGGCAAACTCTTTACCCGTTTCGTCCTTGACCCATACCATCCGCTGGTATTCCTTGGAAATGATCTCGCCTCTCATACTCATGGTGCACCTCTCTATGTTGGATACGTCAGTTATTTCTCTCTCACCTGGATTCTTACTGCATCCAGGTCCACTCCGGAGTGCCCGGCAAATCCTGCTCAGTCGGCTAGGCTCCTCCTCGCATGAGTTATACAATAGGGCTGATGGGATCTTTTGCAATGGAAGTAAAAAAATAGTTTAATGATAGTAAAAACTATCATTATTTGCGTGCCAGGATAACAAGCATGAACGAAACAGGGAAATTCCTGTCGAACAGGGCCGGCGGGGCCTCCCCCAACAGGTTGCCACCGCCAGCAATCAAGGTAGCATCAAGATATCAGACCATGTTTTCCCGAACGATGGCGGCTTCGATAAGATGCCAGCAAGGCACAGCAGACGAAACCGGCGGCAAATCCCAGGCAGAAGCTCAGCAAGGTACTCCCGGAGATGCGGGCAGGGGCTTTGTCAGGTGCGGCAATCTTCTTTTCTTCTGGTTCTGCGGGCGCGCTGATTTTTGTCGTTACCGGAACCTTTTCAGAGGCGCTCACCGTCGCCTCGCCCCCCGGTTTTGGCGGTACCAGGGCAAATCCTTTCGCCAGGAGTTCTGCCGCCTTGGCATCACGAATTTTCCGGTCTTTACTGCCCAGGACAAGGGCAATGATACGGACGCCATTTTTTTTGGCCGTTGCCACTATGGAAAATCCGGCGGCCTCGAAGTAACCGGTTTTAAAACCATCGCAGCCATCGATTTTTTTCAAGAGATGATTGTGGGTGCGCATGATAAATTTACTGTCTCGAAATTCACGTTCTGCAGTACCGGTGTATTTAAAGGTCTCCGTTTTATTTGCCAGTTCCCGACTCAGCAGGGAAAGATCCCGCGCCGTGGACTTGTCTACCTGCTGTCCATCGGCCGGAGGCAGGCCATGCACTGAGTAGAAATGCGTATTTTTCATTCCCAGCTCTCGGGCTCTCTGGTTCATCATCTCCACGAATGCTTCCGTTGAACCGGCAGCATGAATGGCCAGTGCGACAGCGGCATCATTTGCCGATTGAACCATTAAGGCATACAAGAGATTCTCGACCGAAAATTGCTCCTTGGGGTCAAGGTACACCTGGGAGCCGCCCATCTGTGCGGCTTCTTTGCTTACCTGAACCATTTCCTCCAGGCCCAGAGTCTTCTGTTCAATTCGTTCGAGTATCACCAGCAGAACCATCAGTTTCAAAACAGAGGCGGGGTATATGATGGTATCGGCATGATCCTCGAACAGGGTTGCACCAGAATCAGCATCTATGACCAAGGCCGACAGGTAGGGATCCCGGGAGATAGTGTCTATCTTGGCACGAGCCGCCCAGGACGGTTGCGAGATGAACATAAAAACTAGCAAAAAGAAAAAAGCAGGTTTCATACCATTCCTCCGGAATAGCTC
>JAHEMX010000228.1 GCA_024643445.1 Desulfobulbaceae bacterium
CTTGAGAAAAAAAAAGGTTTGCACGAGACCAAAGAGATATTGCAAGTCATCCGACGATATCCGGTCTGAATTCTGATATGCTCCCAAACCTTTATAATCAACACCTAGCTGGACATCGTGACCACTTCCCTGCTGAATGGTCTCTGTCATCGATGGAGAGGCAAGCAAGGTGTCCGTTGTACTGGTACCCGAAGATGATGCCGAACCGCTTGCTCGCTCAGAACCGGTGAAATCACTCATGGTGTTTGAACTGGTTGAACTGCTGGACGCATTTGTTGTCGTGGTGAGATATCGCGGGTAGGTCGATCGATCGGTCACCGGAGGTGTCTGGATATAGTTGCCGCGTAATTGAGAGACAAGTGAGAATCGTCCACCGATCATATTCCCAACACCGGTATCGCCAATGGCGTTTATGTAGATATTGACTTTTTTACCTCTAATTTTAGACACATCTAATTGCTTCAGCGTCGCCCTGACCGTAGCCGAGACCAGCTCCTGTTCGACGGCAAAGCGCTTCCCTCCGCCGTGTGCGGGTATCCCTGTCAATGCCCCGCAGCCACCAAGCAGAACCAGAGCGGACACAAGTAATAAATGGGCAATAAATACTTGTATTTTTGACATTATTTTTCCAGCTGGCTGCATACCATACCTCCAACAATAAAAAATAGTCGGTGATCCTCACGCCCTGTTTAACGACTCCCCCGAGTTCCTATCATACGATATAGATGCCCTTCTGTTATGGCTCTCGCAAACTTTCATCGAATGCCCGGATAACAGGGTAAAGAAAATAGGAAATCACTCTGCGGGTACCCACCTTGATTTCGGCCCTGACCTTCATCCCCGGCTGAAGCCTGAAACCTTCGGGTACATCACGTAATCTTTTTGATAACAAAGCAATCCTTGCCCTGTAAAAGGCGCCAGACTGACCATCCGATAACTGACTTTGGGTCATGTCGCTGCCGGAGTGAATAAAACTGTCTTCACTGATCACCCGCACTTCGCCCGCCAGGGTATCATGCCGTTGAAATGGAAATGCATCCAGTTTAACCCGCACCGAATCACCAGTTCGAATCCTGGCGATATCCTTCGACTGAATGGAGACTTCAGCCTCTATGGAACTATCTAAAGGGATCAAGGTGATAAACGGCTCCGCCTGCTGGATAATTGAGCCCACCGATAATTCGGCGATACGCTGAACAATGCCTGAGTGCGGTGCTTTCAGAGAGACCAGTTCATGCAGTCGTTTTGCCTTATTAATTTCTTCGGATATTTTCTCCAATTCGTTGCGAAGCTGAACCTCCTGCTCCATTAATTCACCGTTGCGCTCCTCAAGGAAGCCAAGCCATTCCGACTGGGCTTGTTTCAATTCGTTGGCCAGTACCTCTTTTTCCGCTCTTAAATTGTCAATATCACCAGAGGTCTGCAGCCTTGCTTTCTGGGCCTCGAGCAGTTGAAGACGAAAGTTGGTTTCCTTTTGGGGCAGTCTGGCAGTAGTACCCTCGACATCGCGCAAGAGTTTAAGCTGCTGCTGTTTTCCCTTACGCTGAACCTCATTGAGAGTGAGCTTTGCCCGTAGCGCGGCAACTTTGTCCTCATGCATCCGTCTGTTCTTGTCCAGGATTATCTTTCTCTGCTTATAAATCTGCTCCTGCAAACGCCCGTCCTCCCCTTCTTCCGGAAACGCGCTGAATGGCTGGAATGCAAGCTCCGATTCTCTGCGGCGGATCTGTGATTCGAGATTGTGTTTTTGCCTGGTGAGTTGGCTGAGATCAGCACTTGCAAACGTTGAGTCCAAGGTAGTAAGAATTTGACCCTTCTCAACGATGTCACCAACCTTCACATCGATTGTTCTGATTATCGCGGTGTTCAGCGACTGAATGACAACGGTCGGTGATGTGGTGATGAGTTTTCCTTCAGCGACAACGATACGATCAACGCTGAATACACTGGCGGCAACAACAGAGAACACCAGGCTGCCTAGAATGATGTAGAGCACCCAGCGGACTTTACCCGGGACAGGCTTTTCCTCGATCTCGACTGCATCCGGCTGGTACTCCAGAATATCCGGAATTGTCTTTTTATCTTTCGCGGAACTCATGTCCACTCCATCTGCTCTTTCCAGAGCTTCCGGTAGAGTTCGCATTCCTCGAGCAGTTTTGTATGGGGACCAAGCCCTGCCTGACGGCCGTTCTCCAGGACGATAATATTATCGGCCCCGGCTAGCATTGACAGGCGATGTGAAACGATAATAACCGTACGGCCCTGCGAGATTTTAGCCAGATTACCCCTTACGATTCTCTCACTTTCGGGATCCAGGGAACTGGTGGCTTCATCGAGAATCAGGATGTCCGGCTGGGTAAGCATAGCCCGGGCAATGGCTAGTCGCTGTCTCTGCCCTCCGGACAGGTTTTGAGCCCCTTCTTCAAGCATGGTGTCGTACCCCTGGGGCAGCTTGATAATAAATTCATCAGCGCCGGCAAGCAGCGCGGCATTGATGATCTGTTCTCTTGTCGCCGCCGCCTGCCCGGCCCGGATATTATCTGCAATCGTGGCTCGGAACAAAAAGCTCTCCTGCAAAACCACACCGGTATTGCGGCGCAAATGTGGCGTGTCCAACTCGTTGAGATAGCAGTTATTGATGCTGATGGTCCCCGTTGTCGGGAAATAGGCCTTTTGCAACATTCGGGTCAAGGTGGTTTTCCCGGACCCGCTCGGGCCAACGACTCCAAGTGTGGTTCCCGCTTCAATTACCAGTGAAAGATCCTGCAGGACGTCAGGCAAATCAGGAGCATAGCGAAAACTGACACGATCGATAACGATATCTCCTTTCAGAGACGGGCGGGCACCATGTCTGTCGGCACCCCACTCCTGCCTGGCATTCATTACCACACCGAGTTTCTCAACTGACAATGCCGCTTCCTGGTATTGATGAATGAGTCCCACCAGTCGAACCAGGGGCGAAGTTACCCGGCCGGCGAGCATCTGGAACGCTATCAGCGCGCCCACCGTCATCACGCCGCTGAAGACGTGACTCGCACCGACCCATATCAGCACCACCGTCATCAAGCGTTCCAGTACGCGGGTAAGCGATTTGGCCGTGATAGAGATTTTACCGACCCGAAACTGCATGCTGATAGCCCGTGCTACCTTCTCTTCCCATTGACTCCGCAACAAAGGTTCTATGGCCATCGCCTTGACGGTCGGCATACCGCTGATTGTTTCCACGAGCATTGCCTGACGATTTCCTTCTGCGTCATACAGGGCATTCAACCTTCGCTTGAACGGTGCTATCAGTAAGACTATCACCAAGGCGATCGAAACAGTGAAAAACAGAACGATGCCGGTCAACTGAAGACTGTAGAAAAACAGGAAGGGAAGGAATACGAAAAGTGACGTAGCCTCCAGCATGGTAAGAAAAACACTGCCGGTAAGGAAACCGCGAATATTTGACGTCTGTTGCATATGTTTTGTCAAAACACCTGCAGCAACCCGTTCAAAAAAATTGAGCGGCAGATTCAGCAGGTGGCGGAACGTTCGGCCGGTCACTCTCATATCAATCTTGTTGGTGGCATGCAAGAGCAAATAATCACGCAGAAAATCCAGACAGCCGTTCACGACCAGCATCACGATCATGCCTATCCCCAGAACATGCAGGGTGGTGAATGCCTGGTTCACTAGTACTTTATCGATCACAATCTGAAAGAAAATTGGGGTCACCAGGGCAATGGCGTTGATGAATAAAACCGCCAGGGCAATATCTAAAAAAGTGGTTTTCTGCCGCAATATCTCCGGTATAAACCAGCGCAGGCTGAATGGCTGCGATTCGTCACTCAGTTTGTATTCACGCTTAAAAACATACAAGTCTCCATTCCACTGTGCTTCAAACTCGTCTCTACTATAAATGGAATGGCCGCCAGTGCTTCCTGCCAGAGGATCGTAACAGGCGACAGTCGCTTCATTTTCCCCGATGCCCCGCTTACCGATGCCAACGACGACAACATGATGTCCGTTCGTTAAACTTGCTATTGCAGGGAAAGCCTTTTGCAAATGAAAAATTCCGTCCCAGCCAAGCCTAAGCTTCCTTGATTTCATTCCCGACTCTTTACCCATGCGAATGAGCGTATCGGCCGGGATTTCATCGGAGGTTAGGCCATACTCGTGCTTCAAACGATCCTGCGTCAGGTCAATTTTATGTTCTCGGGCAACAATGGAGAAGCAGACGAGGGCCGTGTTGACCTTTTCAAACCGCAAAATTCCGCCGGTCCAGACACTCCGGAACTGCTCTGCAGATAAGGTCGCACTATCTTTTGTCCCGTCTACTCGAGGATTGATAATAGTAACGGTCGCCGGCTCCCCGAGGTCATTTATTATGAAGTCGGAAAGTATCAGGTAATGACCGTTGCGATGCTCGATCATTACCGGCAGAAGAGGTGCGAGGTCGGCGAATTGATTGAGTTGCGGGCGATGAATGAGGGTGCGTAAACCTGCGGTTCGGGCTTCCCGGGCAACCCTCTCTAGCGATTCCTTCCTATCGGGTGTACCGAAGGAGATGAATAATTCTTCAAGCCGCGAAGCAAATTCCTGCTCCCCAGCCCATAGCGCAAGATATCGACAACAGGCCAGGAGATTTACCTGGTGCCCGCTCAGCGTGGCTAACTTATTGGTTTCAGCAATATCAAGCACGTATCAAGTCTATTGGGCGACATTATTATTTATTTCCTATTTGCCAACCGCTATCATTGGCAGCATCACGATATGAATCTAACCTGTATTGCACTAACTATGGCACTATCGTTAGGATATCCTGACGGGGGTAAATCAGGCCGCCATTGCAGCATCAATTGCTATCACAAAATCATCTGCACTGAGGTCTTCAGGCTTTGAGGCAAGCCTGGCAAATGCCACAGCAACTCCTTCACCATAACCGTCGGCATCATATAAAAGTGTTCCAGATGTTGTATTGTACAGGATATAGTCATCCGCATCCTCGGCAACACCGGTCAGGTTGGCATTGAAGTGCAGATCGGCAAGATCCCTCTCTCCGAGCAAAGACGAAAAGACATCAGTGCTCAGCTCAATATGATCCTGACCGACCGTAAAAGCGGAAAGGTTATCTATGTTGCTGAAGGTATCCAGCAAGGTGTCGAAAACGAAGGTATCGCTACCAGTACCACCCGTGAGGGTATCCTTCCCTGCGCCACCGGAGAGGACATCATCACCGTCTCCGCCCTGGAGATTATCGTTGCCGGAAAAACCCAAAAGGATGTCATTTCCGCCATATCCCCGTAATGTATTGGCCTCATCATTTCCGGTCAGTTCATCTTGAAATTCCGAGCCGTAAATATTCTCGATGGAGAGTAGGGTATCACCCGAGGCAGTCCCGCCAGAAACGTTACCAAGACGTAGATCAACGGCAACCGAGTCATACGAATCACGATAGTCGGCGCTATCCCTGCCATCACCGCCATCCAGGATATCGAAACCGGCGCCGCCCCGCAGCAGGTCATTGCCAATACCTCCTGACAACAGGTCGTCACCATCTCCACCCTGCAGGTGATCGTTGCCGGCTAGACCATTGAGGGTGTCATCTCCGCCATACCCGAGCAGTGTATTAGCCTCGTCGCTGCCGGTCAGCTCATCCTCAAATTCCGAGCCGTATATGTTTTCAAGGGAAAGCAGAGTATCTCCCCAGGCCGTTCCACCCGTGGCAAGCCCCAGGCTCAAGTCAACGGTAACCGCACCTCCGGAGTCTCGATAATCGGCACTATCCCTGCCATCGCCGCCGTCCAGAACATCTGAACCGGCACCGCCGCGGAGACGATCATTGCCAGGGCCTCCCGACAACAAATCAGCGCCATCGCCTCCCTGCAGGTGATCATTGCCGGCGAGACCGACAAGAACATCATTGCCGCCGTATCCAAGCAGGGTATTGGCATCGTCGCTGCCGGTCAGCTCATCCTCAAATTCCGAGCCGTATATGTTTTCAATGGAAAGCAGCGTATCACCCGCGGCTGTTCCGCCGGTGCCCATGCCGAGAATCAGATCAACGGCAACCGCTTCACCGGAATCACGATAGTCGGCGCTATCCCTGTCGTCTCCTCCATCCAGGATATCGGAACCGTCGCCACCGCGCAGCAGATCATTGCCAAGGCCTCCCAGTAAAGTATCATCTCCATCACGACCCTGGAGATGATCGTTGCCGGCGAGACCAACAAGAACATCATTGCCGCC
>JAHEMX010000229.1 GCA_024643445.1 Desulfobulbaceae bacterium
ATTACTGCAAATCAGGAGCCTTAACATGGTCACGCTTGACAAAACGTTGTTGTTCCAGATGATCAACATCATTATCCTCATGTTTCTGCTCAACGGGGTTCTTTACAAGCCGGTAAAGAACATCCTCAAAGAGCGGGCCAAGAAAATGATGGGGATGCAGGGTGATGTGGCGAAGTTCGAAAAGAATGCCCAGCTTCGTCAGGAAGAGGTTAATGCCAAGATGAAAAAGGCCTCCGCCAAGGCGAAAGCCGCACTGGATGCCGCCAGGGCCGATGCCCAGGCAGTCGGTGATGAGAAACAGGCATCCATCAAGGCCGAAGTTGATACGTTCAAGGAGAAACAGCTGGCAGACATCAATACCCAGATTGGTGAGGCCAGGGCCGGGCTCAAGGCCAACCTTGAAGGGTTTGCAACAGCCATGGCCAGCAAAATTCTTGGGAGGGCTCTCTAACAATGAAGAAACTTGGGCACATTGCTAGCCTGTTTATGCTGGTGGCCGCGCTTCTTTTCGCGCTGTCCACGGCGACCGCCTCTGCTTCTGAAAAGCCTGCCGCAGGCGCCGAACATGCGGTAGCCGCCAATGCTGCCGATGGACACGGCGCGATGAAGGAAGACGCTGCAGCGCACGGAGGAGGCAGTCTCTCCAATGAAAAGTTAATGGATCTGTTCTGGCGGGTAGTAAACTTCGCCGTCCTGATATTCATTCTGGTTAAATTTGGTGCAAAACCAATAGGTTCGGCACTTTCCGGGCGGCAGAAAAACATCAGGAACGAGCTGGAAGATCTTGAGAGGCGTCGGGACGAAGCGGAAAAACAATATCGTGCCTTCGAGGCCAAGCTTTCAACGGTCGAAAAAGATATCGATACGATCGTACAGAAAGCACTGGCTCAGGCGGAGATCGAAAAGGCCAGGATCATTGAGAAGGCGGAACAGGCCGCGGATGATCTCAAGCGTTCGGCTGAGTTGGCGATTCAAAACGAAATTGTCGAAGCCCGCAGGATGCTGAAGAATGATATCGCCGATCAGGCCGCAATCATGGCTGAAGAATTGATTGTCAATAACCTGAAACCCAAGGACCAGGTGAAGATTATCGAAAATTACCTCGAAAAAGTGGGGGCCGTACAGTGAAACAGACTATCCTCGCAAAACGATATGCTAAAGCGCTGTTTGCCATCGGCAAGGAAGACGGAAAGTATGAGGCCTATAACGAAGCCCTGCAGGGAGTCGCCACCCTTTACGTCGAAAACCCGGAAGTGGAAGATGCCTTGACAAACCCTCTGTATCCGCTCGATATAAGGGAGAAAGTCATGGCCGGGATTGTCGGTTCCATCGATGCTGACAAGGTCCTGGGAAATTTCCTGAACCTGCTGGTTCAAAAGAAACGAGCTGAGATACTACCTGAGATTGCGGAACAGTTCCAGATCATGGTTGATGACGATAACAATATCAGCCACGGCACCGTCATTTCGGCGGTCAAACTGAGCGCCAGTCTGCAAGCTAAGGTACAGGATACATTAGAGAAGATAACTGGCAAGAAAGTTGAGTTGACTGCCTCGGTCGATCCTTCCATCATCGGCGGCATGATTGCCAAAGTGGGTGATCTGGTTATGGATGGCAGCATCAGGACACAACTTGCAGGTTTAAAAGGTTCCATTAAGGGGAGAGAATAGATGCAGATCAAAGCCGAAGAAATTAGTCAGATTATCAAGGACCAGATTGGTGAATACGAGACCAGTGTAGACCTGGACGAGACAGGTACGGTCATCTCTGTTGGTGACGGTATTGCCCGCGTTTATGGTGTAATGAACTGCATGGCTATGGAACTTCTTGAGTTTCCGGGCGGCGTTATGGGACTGGCGCTCAACCTCGAGGAAGATAACGTCGGTTGCGCGGTGCTCGGAGAAATCACCGGTATTAAGGAAGGTGATATCGTCAAGCGAACCGGAAAGATTGCCGAGGTGCCGGTCGGACCTGAAATGGAAGGACGCGTTGTCGACGGCCTGGGTTCGCCCATTGACGGCCAGGGACCGATTAACGCAAAGCATGCTTCCAAAATAGAGGTTCTGGCTCCGGGCGTTATCGCGAGAAAGGGTGTGCATGAGCCGATGTATACCGGTTCCAAGGCGGTTGATGCCATGACTCCTGTCGGCAGAGGCCAGCGGGAACTCATCATTGGCGATCGTCAGATCGGTAAAACGGCACTCTGCGTCGATGCCATTATTGCCCAGAAAGAAACCGATGTTCATTGTATTTATGTCGCGGTCGGTCAGAAAAAATCCACGGTTGCTCTGGTCGTTGAGGCACTGCGGAAACATGGTGCCATGGAATACACGACAGTCGTCTCGGCCTGTGCCTCGGATCCGGCACCGATGCAGTACATTGCTCCTTTCGCCGGCTGTTCGATGGGCGAGTATTTCCGTGATAACGGGCAGCATGCCCTGATCATCTATGACGATCTTTCCAAGCAGGCGGTTTCCTATCGCGAGCTTTCACTGCTGCTTCGTCGTCCGCCGGGACGTGAGGCCTTCCCCGGTGACATTTTCTTTAACCACTCCCGTCTGCTTGAGCGTGCCTCCAAGGTCAATGATGAGCTCGGTGCCGGTTCCCTGACGGCGCTGCCGATCATTGAAACCCAGGCCGGTGACGTCTCCGCCTTCATTCCGACAAACGTTATCTCCATTACTGACGGCCAGGTCTACCTTGAGCCAAACCTGTTTTTCTCCGGCGTCCGCCCGGCGATCAACGTCGGTCTTTCGGTTTCCCGGGTTGGTGGTGCTGCCCAGGTGAAAGCCATGAAACAGGTAGCCGGAACGCTGCGTCTTGACCTCGCCCAGTACCGTGAGCTTGCCGCTTTTGCCGCTTTTGGTTCCGATCTTGATGCCAAGACCCAGGCCCAGCTGACCCGTGGAGCACGTCTCGTCGAGATTCTGAAGCAGCCGCAGTATCAGCCGCTGCCGATGCAGAAGCAGGTGGTAATCCTTTATGCCGGCACCAACGGTTATCTGGACAAACTGCCGCTCGACACCCTTGCCGATTACGAGTCTGAGCTCTACAACTACATCGAGTCCAACGACCCGTCTATTTTTACCGATCTGCTGAAAGAGCAGCAGTTCAACGATTCCATCAAGGAGAAACTCAATAAAGCACTGACCAGCTTTGGTGATACCTTCAAGGCAACGAAAGGTCTTAACTAAATTAGGGAAGGTCCAGATATGCCGAGTTTAAAAGAAGTCAAAACAAAGATCGCCGGTGTCAAAAAGACCGCGCAGATCACCAAAGCCATGAACATGGTCGCCTCTGCAAAACTGCGTGGTGCCCAGGAGAAAATGGAGGCCTTTCGCCCATACACCTCCAAGTTCAACGAGGCGATGTCGAATCTCTCCGGTCGAAATAGTGGCGGCAGCTTCCCTCTCATGGAACAGCGGTCGGTAAAGTCGGTAGAGATAATCGTTATCACCTCGGATCGCGGGTTGTGCGGATCGTTTAACGCCAACATTGTAAAGCTTGCCGAACAGAAAATGAGGGCATATGAGGCTGAGGGAAAAACGGTCAGCTTTGTCTGCGTCGGCAAAAAAGGATTCAGGACCCTGAGAAAAACCGGTAAGGTTCGCAAGTCCTACGGGGATATCATGGGATCGTTTCAGATGTTCAATGCCCGCGAGATTGCCGGCGAGGTAGCACGGTCATTTGTCGATGGCGAATCCGACAAGGTAGAACTTGTCTATGGGGCATTCCTTTCCGTTGCCCGGCAGGTACCCGCCGCAACGGATTTCCTGCCGGTCCAGCCGATAGTGGACGAAACGGCCGCAGAAACTGCTCCCCGGATCTCCGGTGAGTATATCTATGAGCCCTCGGCCGAGGAGATCATGGATGTGCTGCAGCCGTTATACCTCAACGTGATGGTTTACCACGCGATGCTCGAGGTCGGGGCCAGTGAGCATGCGGCCCGAATGACTGCCATGGATAACGCCACAAATGCCTGTAAGGACATTGTTTCTAATTTGACCATTTTATATAACAAGGCTCGCCAGGCCGCTATTACAGCTGAGCTGATGGATATCGTCGGCGGCGCCGAAGCCCTAAAATAATAGCAATTGATTCTAAGGATAATCTCAAACTTCTAGGAGGGGTTAGGCCCGATGAGTAAGCAGAGAGTAGGAAAAGTTTTACAGGTTATTGGACCTGTTGTCGATGTGGAGTTTGAGGCGGGAAACCTGCCGAAAATCATGAGTGCTCTGATGATCAGCAACCCGGCCATTTCAGATGTGGCTGACAATCTGGTTGTCGAAGTGGCCCTGCATCTTGGTGATAATGTCTGTCGCTGCGTGGCCATGGACCAGACCGATGGCCTGGTGCGCGGTATGGAGGCGCGCGACACTGAAAGCCCGATCTCTATTCCCGTTGGTCAGCCGGCGCTTGGACGCATCATGAACGTGGTCGGCCGTCCGGTTGACGGACTTGGTCCGATTACATCCGATAAGACCATGGCGATTCATCGACCGGCCCCGGCTTTCACCGAGCAGGACACTGAGGTTCGCGTGCTGGTCACCGGCATCAAGGTTATTGATCTTCTGGTTCCTTTTCCCCTTGGCGGTAAAATGGGTCTGTTCGGCGGCGCCGGCTGCGGCAAGACGGTCATCATGATGGAAATGGTCAACAATATTGCCCAGCATCATGGTGGAATCTCCGTTTTCTGCGGTGTTGGTGAGCGTACCCGTGAGGGCAACGATCTCTACCACGAAATGAAGGATTCCGGTGTTCTGCCGAAGGCCGCATTGGTTTACGGCCAGATGACGGAACCGCCGGGAGCCCGCGCCCGCGTCGGTCTGACCGGCCTGACGGCGGCCGAGTATTTCCGCGATGAGGAAGGTCAGGACGTTCTCTTCTTTGTCGACAACATCTTCCGATTTACCCAGGCTGGTTCCGAGGTTTCGGCCCTTCTTGGCCGTATTCCTTCAGCCGTTGGTTATCAGCCGACCCTGGCCACCGATCTCGGAGCCCTGCAGGAACGCATTACCTCGACAACGAAGGGCTCCATCACGGCGGTACAATGCGTGTATGTGCCCGCGGACGACTTGACCGACCCGGCCCCGGCAACCACCTTTGCCCATCTCGACGGTACGGTTGTTCTGTCCCGGCAGATTTCCGAGCTCGGCATCTATCCCGCCGTTGATCCCCTTGACTCAACATCCAGGATTCTCGACCCGAACGTTATCGGAGAGGAGCACTATAAGGTCTCCCGCGGTGTCCAGGTCAGCTTGCAGAAATACAAGGATCTCCAGGATATCATCGCCATTCTCGGTATGGACGAACTCTCCGAGGAAGATCAGATGCTGGTAACGCGTGCCCGTAAAATCCAGAGATTCTTGTCCCAGCCTTTCACCGTTGCCGAGGTTTTTACCGGTATGGCGGGTAAATTTGTCAAGGTCGAGGATACGGTTAAAGGCTTCAAGGAAATTCTTGAAGGCAAGCATGATGATCTTCCGGAGAACGCATTCTATATGGTCGGTACCATAGAAGAAGCCATGGAAAAGGCTGCTAAAGCGTAATTGCAGGGCTAATCGAGAGGTAGAATACATATGGCACAGCAGATTGCATTGGAGGTAGTTACACCAACCGGCGCGGTAGTTAACGAGGACGTCGATATTGTCAATGCGCCCGGCTACGGTGGTGACTTCGGTGTCCTGGCGAATCATGCGCCGTTCCTCTCAACCATCAAGATTGGTATTTTGTCATACGAAATTGGCAAGAAGCGTGAGAACCTGATGGTCAGTGGCGGCTTTTGTGAAGTCTCCAATAATAAAATTACCTTTTTGGTGGAGAGTGCGGAATTTGGTTACCAGATTGACGTGGACCGTGCCATGAAGGCGAAGGAACGGGCGGAAAAACGTCTGTCCCAGGCTGTTTCGCACGATGAATCCATTAATGTCACACGGGCAGAAGCTGCATTACGACGGGCTATCGCCCGTTTGAAGGCAGCAAATATCAAGTAAGATCTGTTTCAGCCAAGATAAAAGGCCGCTTCGCATTTTGCGAGGCGGCCCTTTTTTTTGTGAAACGAGTGTGCGAAGGAGGTCCCTTCACTAAGCGGTTAGCGGGTGCTGACAGAGATATCACCGCTCGGCAAGAATGGATCTTTCTGAGGGAGTGAGCCCTGGATCATAAACGGATGACTTCAGTGGTGGTGAAGGAAGCACTTAGAGCTGAGC
>JAHEMX010000230.1 GCA_024643445.1 Desulfobulbaceae bacterium
GACCTTTCAAAGACAAGACTCGAGTGATCGCGGCCGTTAATGTCGTCTTCCCATGATCAATGTGGCCAATTGTTCCTACGTTGACATGCGGCTTTGTCCTTTCAAATTTCTGCTTTGACATTTTTCTGTCTCCTCAGGCCATTATAATTTTAAATGGAATTATGTGCACCTTCCTGCTCATGGAGCTCACGACCGGAATCGAACCGGTGACCTCATCCTTACCAAGGATGCGCTCTACCAACTGAGCTACGTGAGCGAAAAAACCAACCCTTGGAGCGGGAAACGAGACTCGAACTCGCAACCCTCAGCTTGGAAGGCTGATGCTCTACCAATTGAGCTATTCCCGCTTATCATTCAATTAGCCAGAGTACTAACCCCATAAACGGGATAAGTACCCTGCGAAATGCATTTCAAAAAAAAGGATCTCGCAGGGTACTAAAGGTTGGTGGAGGGGGGAGGATTCGAACCTCCGAAGGCTCCGCCGACAGATTTACAGTCTGTTCCCTTTGGCCGCTCGGGAACCCCTCCACTGAACCAACAAATAAGGCCCAACACCTTTATACTCTAAACAATACTTTGTAAAGTTTTTTTCGCGATGGAGCTGGCGATGGGACTTGAACCCGCAACCTGCTGATTACAAATCAGCTGCTCTGCCAATTGAGCTACGCCAGCTTACAAAGCCTTCTACCATACTTCCTGATCACTTTTAAAGCAATATTTTTTTTGCCCAAAAACAATATCGCTCAATAACGCAAAGCCGGTAAAACGCAGAGAAGGACACCGGAAATAGTGCGGACACGTCAACCCGCCTTCAAAAAAAAAAGAGGCCGGCCCGATTTAACCAGGCCGGCCTCTTTTCTGATCGAACAGATTGATCGATCTGCTGGGTCTATCGTCCTACTCGACCGCCGGCTTCATGAAAGCACTTTCACGGTATTTTTCAAAGGCCATCGCGGTAGTACGATAAGCGATATGAGCCAGCTTCGTGTAGGGCAGATAAAGAAACAACATCATGACGGCTACGAGATGCATGAAATAGACGATATAGCCCAGAGAAGGCACACCCAGCCACCGGAGAAGTTCTGAGCCGAGACCGGTAATGCCGACCGCAGCGATCTCCCAGAGCAGGAACCAGTCGTAGAAGGTACGGCTGGTTTTTCCCTCGCCTTCAGATTTCGCACGATTGCTCCAGAGCACGTAAACACCAAAGAGCAGGGCGATGGCTGAGACGTTGGCCATTATCTTGAAAGGGTCCCAGAGCACCATCGGTCCATGCCATGAGTGCAGGAAGAGGCCAATGATGTCATTTTTCAGCAGAGACCAGCAGGTGACGATGAACAGACCGATAAACGCCAGCATGAGCGGCAGATGTCCCGTTACCCGATCACTGTTTGTACCGCATTCCCGGAAACGGGTATGCTTGACAATCTCCACCAGTGAAGGCCACAGGAACTCGCCGATAAATTGCGTGACCGACGGCCGGTAGGCCGGGTTAACGCCGGTATTGAGAGACATCTGTTTCCACAGCCTGGTCAATCCCATATACAGCGAGAAAATAGCGAGCCCAAGCGAGGGCACCATGAACATGACAATGAAAAAGATGTTCTTGGCATACCATTTAAATTCCCAGACACCAAAGAACTGCTGATAGCCATGGGTCGCAAAGTGTTCTTTATCCGGGATATGCATGCCACCGGAGATCAGCCAGAAAATAAAGATCACCACGGCCGGGATCCCGATCAGCACCGGCAGTCCTTTTGCCGATGATGCCAGTTTCGCCAGCCCTGAAGGCCAGCCGTAAAGCGTATAGGCGTAGGCCCTGATGGCGCCGAGGACATCACCAGGCTTTGCCCCTCGCGGACAATAGGTGGTGCAGTCGCCGCACTGGTGACAGAGAAAGACGTCGGGATCGGCCACCAGGTTTTCTTTCATACCCCATGACGACCAGATCATCTCCTTTCTCGGGAACGGCTTCTCATCTGAAGACAGGGGACACTTCACCGAACAGGTGGCACACTGGTAGCATTTTTTCAGCGTATCACCACCTGCTCCCTTCAGATATTTTATAAAAGTCAAATCAGGTTGGACGTTCATCATTTTCCTCCTGTTATCTTATCAAGTGGATGCCTGTAGAGCTCTTGGTTCATAGTAATGACCGAACGGCGCTTGGTGGCGCAGTTCGGTCTGATAAAACACAGGTTAGAAGCCTTTGAACGGATTCGGTCCCATCTCAACGATCTCATCGACAAAGTCGTTTACGATCTGCGGAATCTTGTCATAGTCCGTAATGGCAACCTGCACTGCCGCACACCGCTCTGACTCGAGTCCGAGGGTGGAAAGCGTGTCTCCTATGTTTTCCATGCGCTTGTTGGCAATTTCGGAGCCCTTGACAAAGTGGCACTGGTAATCGTCGCCATAGGTACAGCCGAGCAGCATGGCTCCGTCCATACCGGCAGACAGTGCATCACGGATCCAGGCCATATTCATCGATCCAAGGCAGCGAACCGGTATGAAGCGGATCATGTGATTGATGCCGTTGCGCCTCATGCCGGCCATATCAAGAGCCGGGTAGGCGTCGTTCTCACAGACAAAAATGAGAATTCTCAGGCGGTCATCATCATCTTCAGGAACCTCTACCGATTTGATCATTGAGCCGATCAGGTCGATGTTGTAGTCCTTGAACCCGATAATTCGCTCCGGACAGGCACCCATGCAGGTTCCGCAGCGCCGGCAGCGGGTATTGTTGGGCAGCGGGGTTCCTTTTTCATCATCGTCAAGCGCACCGAACGGACATTCTTCCGTACACCGTTTGCACTGGGTGCAGCGCTGCATGAAGAATTCCGGATAGGTGGCATCACCCGAGCGCGGATGAACGGAAACGCCTCGATCGGTAGACTCCAGGCACTGAATGGCTTTCAGGGCTGCGCCGGTAGCATCGTCGATGGTTTCCTCGATGGTTTCAGCCTTTCGGACACCGCCGCAGGTGTAAACGCCGGTTCTCCTAGTTTCGTAGGGGAAGCAGATGAAATGGGAGTCGGCATAACCGTCGAACAGACTGAGATCGGAGAAAGCCGGCCCCTGACGGTAGGCAAGGTTTATGCTGTACTCCTCTTTGGTTACCGGAACCATACCGGCGGCCAGAACGACCATATCAACATCCAGAGCAAGATTGTCACCAAGCAGGGTATCTTCCGCTATGACTCTCAGTTTGCCACCATTTTCCTCGACCTTTGTCACCGATGCCTTGGTCATGAAAATGCCGTCGGTCTGCTGAGCACTCTTGTAATAGAGTTCCTGGCTGCCGGGAGTACGCATGTGCTGGTAGAGGATAAAGGCGTTACCGTCTTCGTTGTCCTGGCAGACATACTGGGCCTGCTTCAGCGCAACCATTGAGGTTACCGAGTTGCAGTAAGGGAAATCCTGGTCATGCTCCTTGCCGCCGGGACTCTGAATGAAAGCGACCTTGGCGGGGACCTTGCCGTCCTTGGCCATCTTTTCAAATTCGACGTTGGTAACGACGTTCTTGATGGCCCCGTAACCAAGGTGCGCATATTCCGAGACATCGGCCGGTAACCAGCCGGTGGCAAGAACGACGGCGCCATGCAGTTCGGCGGCCTCGTCTACGGACATGTAGTTTTTCAGTCCCTTGTTGGGATTTTCCATCTCGCCCTTGCTGATCTTGTCAGCGTCTTCAGTCGTTACCTTGGCCGGGGCATCCCACTCGGTTTCTGTGCCGGTTGCCTTCATGGAAACCCGGAAGGCGCCGGGAGCGCCGGCAATGCGGGCAACCTCGGTCCCCGTCTTCACGGTTATCCTGGCATCCTGCTGAACAGCGGCAGCAAGCGCTGCGACCGGGCTGTCTTCAAGATCGGTCCACGGTGACCTGGTCGGGAACGACTTGCGCCACTCGGCGGCCTTGCCACCAAGAGCTGCTTCCTTCTCGACAAGTGTCACCTCGTAACCCGCGGCCGCGGCCTCCTTGGCAGCAGTCATACCGGCAATACCACCACCCATGACCAAGATCTTTTTGCTCATTGTTTCAAGTTTGAACGGTTCCGGCAGCGCGGTCTTCTTGGCACGGGTACAGGCCATGCGCATATAGTCACCGGCTGACTCCATCAGGAAAGCAGCAGCTTCCGCGTGAGGTTCCGCTCCTTCGGCTGGTTTGACTTCCGACCAGACGACCTGTTCCCGCAGATTGGCGCGCACGGTGATCTTGTCTTCGCCGAAATTAAATTCATTCTGCATGACCCGTGGCGAGCAGGCGCCGATGACAACGGTATTTACCCCGTTATCAGCGATATCCTTTTCTATCAAGGCGCGGCCCTCGGCCCCGCAGAGGTACTCGCTCGTCTTGCATTCCATAGACATTTCGCCGGTCACAACCTCGGCAAGCGCTTCCATGTCGAGAGCGTCACCGATACCGCAACCGGAACATAAATAGGCGCAATATTTTTTATCCATTGTTCATTACCTCCTGGAAACCTGAATTGCCTTCAAGGCAGCGGCAGTAGATGATTGAGTGGTAGTAACGACGTCGGCAGCTTTTTTTGCACAACCGGCGCCAATCATCCCTTTCTCGTAATCGGAAAGAACGAAGCCATTTTCGTCAAGCTTCAGGCCTGCCGGAGCTTTGCTGCCGGCATTGGTCGGCTGCATGCCGGTAGCCAGAACCGCCAGATCAACTTTCTGCTGGACTTTAACGCCGCTTACTGCATCCTCGGCAACAACCGTCACAGAGCCGTCGGCCTCTATAACCATGTCAGCAACCTTGCCTTTGATAAAGGATGCGTTCTTGTCGGCCATCAGTTTCGCACGGAATTTTTCATATTTTCCAGGAGTTCTCAGGTCAATGTAGAAGACGTAGATCTTTGCCTCCGGATATTGTTCCCGGATATAATTCATCTGCTTGAAGGTTGCCATGCAGCAGATATAGGAACAGTACTCCAGGTGGTTCTCATCGCGGGACCCGGCACATTGGACAAAGGCGATTGATGCAGGTTCCTTGTTCGTGCCCGGCACAACAATTTTGCCACCGGTCGGTCCACTGGGAGCGGCCATGCGCTCGATCATCATGTTGGTGACAATCGCCTTCGATTCGTTAAACTTGAGATTGTCGATTTTGGCGGGATCATAAGGATCCCAGCCGGTGGCCCAGACGACTGAGGAGACATTGAGGGTCACCGTTTCAGTCTTCATATCAAGATCAACGGCATTGTATTTGCACGAAGCCTTGACCGCCTCGGCACCAGCTGACGAAAGCCCGGCCTTGGCAATCACGTAACGACGCGGAAATGACATTTCATGAGGCAGATAGGCGGCCTTGCTTTTGTTCATGCCAAAGTTAAAGGCGTTGTCAATCTCGTCCGGGCAGGCAGCCGCACAATCGCCACAGGCCGTGCAATTGCTGTTTACATAACGCGGGGCAATCTCAAGACTTACCTGATAATTTCCCGGTCCGCCGTTGATACCGCTTACGGTCGCCATGGTGTAGGTACGAATCCTGCGGTTGTTCTGAATCCGTTTGAAATTGATTTCAAGCCCGCAGCTGGGCGGACACATCTTGGGAAAGTATTGGTTGAGTTGCGCGACACGTCCACCGAAATAGGGGTTTTTGTCGATGAGAAATACATCGTTCCCGACTTCGGCGGCTTCAAGTGCTGCTGTCAGCCCACTTATACCTCCGCCTACGACCAAAATTGCACCAGAGGTGCCTTGCTCGTCAGTCATACCGTTCCTCCATTGTTACTCTTATAAAGTTTCCTTGTGATATCTTTTCAATCGGCAAAAAAAATATCAGGCATTCAGCAAACCATTACAAAATCAGAACCTGCTTTTCAATCGGGAAAACGTCAAGACTCTTGCAGCTTTCCCCAGTGAAAAGCGAAGGCCACCATTAAAAAATCTCCAGGGGCCGGTGGCCCCTGGAGATTCTGCTTACATCATGGCCATCAAGCTGCCATCAATTGCTTACAGCCACGGATCGGTCTCAAAGATATTAACACATTCGACCTTTTCACACTTCCATTCTTTACTTTCAGGATTGAAAGTGGAGTTAACGAAACACTTCCAGTTGTCATCATCACAAGTCGGGAAGTCTGAACGATAGTAGAAGCCCGGATAACGGGATTCTTTCCGGAACTCAATGTGACGAATATGAGCCTCGACACACCAGATACGGTGATAGTTCTCCCAGCAGCG
>JAHEMX010000231.1 GCA_024643445.1 Desulfobulbaceae bacterium
CAACTTCAGGGAACTGGCCAAGTATTTCAAGGGTGGCAAGCCGCTGATCCTCTATGTCTGCGGACAGAGTTTCAACCTGGTTCTGACCTTGACCATGGCCTACATCATGTTCTACCTGGTATTTCCTGAAATAACGGCTAAAATCTAATAGCAGCCAATAACCAAAAAGCCGGGGGGATTCCCCCCGGCTCACCGGGAAAACATGGAACCAACAGTCAAACACAGCCTGCCCAAGCGTCTAAGGAATTTTGTCGCTGCCTGTGCTGCAGCCTTGTTGTTCGTCTTTGTTTTCCTGCCGTTTTTAACCAGGTCATTTGACATCCTGGACCGTATGTCTGCTTATCTTGACGAAAACGGCATCGACCCCAGCCGCTATTATTATACGGATGTCGAACAGGTGGCAGAGGCGGAAAAGTATCTGGAATCCGTCCTCAAGACAGACTAGATAGCGGCGGCGGAGTTTTTCTTTTCCAGCAGCCGAGGACCGTTGCCCGGCAGACCACTGCTCATCTCTTTAGAAAGTACTCATGACCGAAGACTCGCTCGAAGACAAGAAACAGCGGATTCTCGAATACGAAGAATCCATGGCTCGTCAGCTCGCCCGCCGGGTTATCGATAAGCCGGTTCCTCCTGTCTGGATGATACTTATCCCCATTTTCTTTATCTTCTATGCCTGGAAGATCAAGGAGTACTCCAACGGCCTGAAAGGCTTCGCCGAGCATTACCTCCTCTCCAGGCGCCGTGCCCTGGATACTGCATATGAGGCAGAACAGAGCGGAAGAGAGCCTGACATCGAACAGCTGCTGGAACCTGTCACGGAGATACCGGCCAATGCCCGCCCCTACTATCGCACCTGGATAGCCCTTCTGATCGACCATTACCGCAACCTGCTGAAAGCGCGGGGAAACAGTGCCCAGGGGCTGATCCGGCACCATTACCGGGCCAAATCGACCTATCTGCTGTCCAGTAACCAGCTCAATAAGGCAGAGAACACCTACAACATGGCGTTACTGCCGAAAATAGAAGGCGACCAGCAGGATATCCGCTATGTGCTCGAGAAGATGGAGCGGGGTATTGCAGATCTTCGTCGCCAGGAGGCTGAGGTGATTTTTTCATAATCCTGCCGTTCCGGGCAAAGCAGCTTGTCGTGCTTACCTCCGCTGACCGGACCCTCGTCTTTTCAGAGAAGTTATTGCAAATAATGTCTGTAAAATAGTAAATAGATTAAGAAACAATCAAAACAGTCGTTTGCTTCAGACGTCTGAAACCTGCGGCAATCCCCGTCTACACCCCTTGATTCGGCATATTGGACTTGCCGGTGGATTCAGCTCGTGGAAGCAGCTTTCAAGACTAACAGTAAGGCCCGCTGATTTATGACCCAATTATTGGAACGTATCGATCACATCAATATCGTCGTGAAAGACCTGGCAGAGGTGACGCGTTTCTTTGTTTCTCTCGGCTTCCGGCAAAAAGACCAGTCGAGATTGCACGGGGAATGGATTTCAAAAACCGTCGGCCTTGAAGAAGTTGATGCGACGTATGTAAAATTAACCTTGCCCGGCGACAGCACCTCCCTTGAATTGATTCAGTTCAAGAGCCCTGAGCACGAGCCTGTTCCCCATCCCGGCAAGGCAAACGTCCAGGGGCTGAGACATATCGCCTTCCGGGTGGCGGACATAGAAGCTGCGGTTTCCTTTTTGAAAGAGCAGGGAATAGCGCCGGTGAGCGCTATCCAGGAATATTCGCCGGCGCAGAAGAAGCTGGTCTATTTTAAAGGCCCGGAGGATATTCTGCTCGAATTGGCGCAATATGGTGATCCGGGAGTATAATGGACACGTATCACTGTTACCGTGAACTGCAACGTTGCGAAACGGCGTTTACCATAGAGCTGTGCGACCGCGGTTCGCCGGTGACGATTCTCGCCCCGCACGGCGGCAGGATTGAGCCGCATACCACTGATATTGCCAGGTTGATCGCCGGAGATGACTTCAACTATTATAGTTTTAACGGCCTAAAAGAGGGATGCAACCGGATTCTTCATATCACCTCTCATCGGTTTGATGAACAGCGGGCACTTGCGCTCGCGCAAAGATCAGAGACGGTTATTGTCGTGCATGGCTGCACCAGGAAGGAAAAGCTGGTGTTTCTGGGAGGCCTGGACAATCGCCTGAAGCAGCGCATAGGGGCCAATCTTGAAAGAGAGCGGATACCGCATGTTCATTCGGTTAAACGGTTTTCCGGAATCCATACAGACAATATCTGCAACCGCGGGATTACCGGCAAAGGCGTGCAGCTCGAGATCTCACGACCACTGCGGGACGACCCCAAGGCCTGGTCTGCCATTGCCCGGGGAGTGCGCGCGGCAATCGATTTCGAGAATACATCCTGCCGTTAATTGATCCGCTATGCAAGCATTCGACATAAAACACCGTCACCCGCTGAAAGGCCTGAACACCTTTGGTCTGGATGTCTACGCTGATACCTATTTCAACCTCCTGCACACCGGCCAGATAAATCAGGCCCTGGATCAGATCAACCGGGCGAAGCGCTATCTTCTGCTCGGCGGGGGCAGTAATGTTCTTTTCCTTGGTGACTATCACGGAACCGTTGTGCACATTGGCCTGAAGGGAAAAAAGGTGATCGGCCGGGATAGCAGGCATGTTTATCTGCGGCTCGGTGCCGGTGAAATTTGGCAGGAGGCGGTTTTATTCTGTCTTGCCAATGGCTGGGGAGGCCTTGAAAATCTCTCCCTGATACCCGGTACCGTCGGCGCCGCCCCCATTCAGAATATCGGAGCCTACGGCGTCGAGCTGGAGGACAGCTTCCAGGATCTGGAGGGTGTGGAGTTGAGCAGTGGCAAGACAAGAACGTATGGTAAAACCGAGTGTGCCTTTGGCTACCGGGACTCCATTTTCAAGCGGGTCGCAGCGAAAACCTTTCTGATTACCTCGGTGACCCTGCGTCTCAGGCTGAACGCCAAACCGGTCCTGGCCCATGAAGCCGTCAGTCAGCAGCTTAGGACAATGAAGAAATCGGCCCCGACCATCCAGGATGTCAGTGATGCGGTTATTGCCATCAGGCGGCGAAAACTTCCCGATCCGGCAGAACTGGGAAACGCCGGAAGCTTTTTCAAGAACCCGATTGTCTCGAGCGAGAGATACCTTTCCCTACAAGCCGACAGACCTGCTGCTCCCGGTTACAGGATTTCCGATTCAGAGGTCAAAATTCCGGCCGGCTGGCTGATAGAACAGGCCGGCTGGAAAGGCCGGAGTATCGACGGCAGATGCGGCGTTCATCATCAACAGGCGTTGGTGCTGGTTAATAGCGGCAATGCCAGCGGGCAGGATATCATGGACCTCGCCACCGCTATTGTGACGTCGGTTGAGGACACCTTCGGCATCACCCTTGAGCGTGAGGTGAATGTTATCGGCCCCCCTGCATAATAGGTTATTCAGGGCACCCTATTCGATAACGATATTTTCGTAGCCGATATTATGCTCGAACTCCTTGAGTCGTTTATGGATTGAGCGAAGCTCGGTGATCGTCGTCCAGTTTGAGATAAAAATAGAAAAAGATTCCCGAACCTTGCTGAAGGCATTGGAAACCTGCACGAGAACGCCGAGGGTAATCAGACCGGTGAACAACCCCGGTCCCATGATCAGGTAAGGGACAATCACCATCAGTTGTTCGAAGAAGTTTACCCAGATGTCAAAATAACCGTAATGCAGGAAGAGCCGGTGGTAGTTGAACTTGAGACCGACAAACAGCTCAACGATCGTCTCCGTCTTGCCAAATTGGATCTTGTCATCCTCCGCGTAGACCAGCTCCTTGCGAAATGCCGCCTCCACCTTCTGGTTATTGTACTCCAGGCCCGGCAGTTTAATGCCGACGAACCAGGAAATAAGCAGTCCCCCGATGGAGACAATGAGTGCCACCCAGACCAGGCTGCCGGGGATATCCTTGATATGGGGCAGATCGACCCCTGTGCTCAGGCCCCAGAGGATCGGCAGGAAGGCGAACAGGGTCATGACGGCCCGAACCACCTGCAGGCCGAGGCTTTCAAAGATGCGGGCGAAACGGTAGATGTCTTCCTGGATACGCTGGCTGGCACCCTCGACCTCTTCCTCCACGGTCCGCCATTTCGCGACATAGGAGAAGGTCATCGCTTCCCGCCAGCGAAAGGCATACAGCCTGGTAAAGTAGGCTGTCAGGGTGGCGATCAGTACATAGGGAAGGGCGATATAGAGGAAGTTCAGCATTTCTCCCCAGAACTCCGCTATCTCGTGTTCCGTCGCCTTCTGCAACATATTGTAGAAGCCGCCGTACCACTGGTTGATCCTTACCGTCAATTCAACCTGTATGAACAGGGAGAACAGGAGTATCACGCCGCCGCCGTATGCCCACAGGGCCCATCTTCTGCTTTTGAAAAATGAACGGAACATATAAGACTCTTTGGCTAAAATTTCATGTCAACACTAAAATCCGCTAGCTCTCGCTGCCAGTTATCATTTCCGGCAGAGATCATCCGAGATCCCGTCAGACATCTTGTGGCCACCTTGTATCTTCTGGTGCATCCAGGGGAATGATGAAAAAAGACGTATTGTCTGGAATAGAGAACGATCAAATGAGGGACATTTCAAATTCGGGCGGCTGTAGAATATGCCTTTTAACCGTACATTGGTCCATCGCCTTAAGGATCGCTTTTCGATACTTGTCCGGAAATTCCCGGGGAAGTTTCAGCTCGATCAGCATTTTCGGGTACCGCTTCTGCTTCTCATCCCATTCATAGCAGAGTTTGAGGGTCATCCCGGCAGGGTCTATCTCACGGGTGCGACAGAATTTCAAGGCGTAATAACCGGCGCATGCCGCAATCGAGCTGGTAAAGAGTGCAAACGGTGAAGCTGCGGTGCCATCACCGCCCGATTCCTTATCCTGATCTGTCATGATGGTGAATTCTCCTACCTTCGTCTGAACTTTCAGATTTTCGGGGAAACTCACTTCAATCTCTGTTGCCATAAACCTTCCTCTTTCCTTTGTTTGTCCAGTTTTATTCACTCAGACGAGGCTCTGAAGCCTGGCTTGTATTGCCGCCGCATCAAATCGATGCGGATAGAAATCATTTTCGCCAGGAATTTCAAGCCTTATTTCCGAATACTCGGCAGCCGCCTGCTCCCCGGTAAAGAGCAGCGCCTGGTACTGGTGGATATCGCCCACATCCTCTGGAGGACAAGCATTGGCACCACCGACCAGTAGCGGATGAGCAGACGTACCCCCCGGCTCAAGAACTTCCTCGAGGGTTATTTCCAGCTCCCACCCCTCACCGCCGTCATACAGATAGGTAAAGATGAACTTCATCGGCTCCTCAAGCTGATGGAGTGCAAACCGTGCTTCATCATACTCCACCTTCCTTTCCATCTTTTCAATGCCGAAACCGGGTGAATAGAAAATTTTGCCGACCAGGAATTGATGGGTTTCGCGTTCACTCCAGTTCATACAGGCCTGGATAGTACGGTGCAGCCCGGCCAGGGTCATCGAACCGGGAACGCGTATGCGCCGCCAGATAAGGGGGTCTGAAAAAGGCATGGAGAGTTTCAACTGATAGGACGGGACCGGACGTTCGCTTTGAGGCGGTATCCTTTCAGCCTTCAGTCGCCTGGAAAAATCACCTTTGAGAACTTTCGCCATGACTGCCTTTTTACCTTTTGGATGGATTGCTGCCGGCTTCCCCTATCCCAAATCCTGATAGCAACCGCCGGGCTCCTGTCTACAGGTAAGCATGCTTGCCGGATTCTCCATGTTTTTCTGATTATTTAAAGATCCGTGTGAAACCACTCACGGGTTCCCGGGGCGTCCGATAACTGTTTACCAGGGCCTCGGTATCCTCGTATCCCAGGGCCATCCCGCCGATCAGAATTGAATCGGCGGGATAACCGAGAAATTCCTTCACCAGTTTTGGATACTCGCCGAGCGCTGCCTGGGGACAGGTGGCAAGACCCTCTTCCATGGCCACCAGCATCAGAGACTGGAGAAACATGCCATAATCCATAAAGGAACCGGTTTCCATGCCTGGATCCATAAAAAAGAACAACATCACCGGTGCATCAAAGGCCCGGAAATTAGCCGCCCATTGTTCAAGACGGCGCTCCTTGTCCTGCCTGGAGATGTTCAGTGTCGAATAGAGCTGCAGGCCGCAGGCAA
>JAHEMX010000232.1 GCA_024643445.1 Desulfobulbaceae bacterium
GTAACGTACCTTTCAAAAGTTTTTGCAAAACTACGAAAAGCAGGAATAGTCCGATCGATTGCCGGGGTAAAAGGGGGATACGAGATGGCAAAAAAAGCCGAGGCGATCTCCTTTTGGGACATTATTGAGGCAATTGAGGGGCCTTCATTCTTTTTTCAATGTGCTGAAATTCGAAAGAAAAATATATTTGTCGATGACCCCAGTGTCTTCACGGATACATGTCCCTGTCTGATTAAAGTGGTTATACAGGAAGCAGAGGAACTCATGCGCAACGAGTTAAGAAGCAAATCACTTCATTGGTTGCACGAACACGTACATAAAGACTTTTCCGCGGAGAAGAAAGAGGGGATAGTGGATTGGCTGAAAACCGTATAATTTATCCGGTATGTGAAAAGAGGGGACAGTATACTTAATTCATTTTCTCCAAGTACACCTCGAGGAGGGGAGGATATTTCTTGAATAGCGCTCCGTACTTTTTCTCCTCCAACCGAGATGGGTAAAAATTATTCATCATCATATCTCTTGCCTGACGAAATTCCAGAATGTTGTTCACTCCGCCGCTACACAACAATATTACGGCAAGAACAAGGACAATCCTACGAATCCTGCCGGTAGCACCAAGTGCGGCTATAATCACCAGGAGCGGCAGATAATGCAGGGCGTATAGAAATGTCTCATCACCGTAGATCAAATGCAGTACGAGCTGTCCGGACAGTATGAGCCCTATGACAAGCCGAGTGCGAGGGAACCTTGAGCCCCAGAAAAGGTTCCAGAAACCGATACAGAGAAGCGCTATCCAGGAGAATACCGCCACAGCGCCGAAAAACCCGCCCGACCAGGGCAATGACTTCTGAACAGACAAAATCTTCCAATCCGGATCATTGAGTTTACCAATAAGTTCAACATCCGGCATCACCATACTGGAGGAAAAAAAAGAGAGCAAAATCCGCAGTGGTCCTCCCGTTTCTTCACGGAAAAAGTAATTTGCTTCCTCACTGTTTTGCAGGAAAGAGCCGGTTGATGTAAAGATTTGCTTTTCAATCCACCAGAGAAGATACACAACAACAACGGAAACAATCGTCACCCTGATCGCCTTCCATAGGCTGAGGTTAACAAAGCTCGCTGCAAGGCCGGCCATCCAGTTTGTTATGGTAAAACCGAAGGTCGCCACGCTTGCCGCGACAAAATATCCTTCAGCTACGGGACGATACTGAGTCAAAGCAGAAACGATGATTGCCAGAAGGATCGATAAAGAGCCGAATGAGTAGGTCTCTGGCACTGAAAACCAAAAGAGGGACGCTGAACTGAAGGCAGCGATCAAAGCAAACAAAATAGCATCCAGCCGGCGCAGGGACAGCAGTCGCAGCAGAGTATAGAACGATCCCAACCAGAGTGCGGCAACAGTTGCAATTACCAGTCGGACGGCTTCCAGCGAATGTGTATCCCTGGAAAGACCAAAAATTTTATGGACGATCAAGGTTGCATAATAACCGAATAGAGAAAATAAAGGGTGCACGCTGGCACGGTAGTGGCCGAAAGACTCCTGATCAACCATGTTAAAGTGAACTCGCACGAGATCGGCCTGAAACCAGAAATCTACCCCTTCCAGGCCAAACAGAGCCTCGTCAAGATAAGTGAACAACATACTTGAAAAGATACCCATTATTGCGGCCAGCAGAAATGCAGTGCCAGCGTCGATGATGAGTTCTTTCGGCTTGACATCCAGTGGTATTATATTGATCTTCATTTACTTTGATTTCATTTGCTTGCGGTAAATGTCTTTCATTAAGTGGCAAGCCAGAGAATAAACATCCCCAGCACGGCGAGCCCCTGGCTAACGCGATCATCGATGGCGAAGAGGAGCGGGTCGTCGTGCATCTGCCCTCTGCCTGTTATGAGCCATACCCGGCTGATCCAGTATAGAAGAACAGGACACAGCAGCCATATCACCCGGGGATGAGTATAGAGGAGGCGCACATTCTCACTGTTTATATAGAGGGCCAGCACGAGAACTGAAAGGTAACCACTGGAGATACCACAGACTTGTACGAAGGCAGCATCATCGATTGTGTAACCCCGCCCATCCAGTATGTTTCGCCCGTGCGTGTCAGCCTGCTGTAAATCGGTGGACCGCTTCATCAAAGCAAGGCTGAAAAATATGAACATTGAGAAAGACAGGAGCCAGAACGAGGGCACGATAGCAACAGCTGCGCCACCAGCAAATATCCGGATTGTATAGAGAAAAGCCAAGGTGACGACATCAATGAGAGCAATCTTCTTCAGCCAGCAGGAGTAGACCGTCGTAGCCAGCAGGTATCCTGCCAAAACATAAAGAAACGAGGTCCCTAAGAATAGTCCGAAGCCAAAGGCAGACAAGGCAAGAACCGGGATCAGCATTGTCCCTGTTCTGATAGGAACGGTAGCCTTGGCAAAAGGTCTGTTGCATTTCGTCGGATGTCTGCGATCGGCGGGAATATCAAGCAGATCATTGAGTATATAAACACCAGAGGCACAGAGACTGAAGGCTACAAACGCAATCATCGCACGAAGCACAAGCGTTGAGTCACTGATTTGGTGAGATGTCACCAATGGTACGAAGACAAGCAGATTCTTGAGCCACTGATGTGACCGTATTACCCGAACATAGTCAAACCAGTCTCCGTTTTCTGAAATCAGTATCTGCTCAATAGCATATTTGTTCCTTATAGCACCGAGCTTTTTGGGGTCCGGATTGACGAGCAAAACAGGCCAATTTTCACAGAGGGAGAGATCCTCTTCATCGCGGCAGGCATACACAACGTTTACCTTGTCAGAATCAGCTGCTTCGCCTTGTGCCTTTTCTGCCTTATTCCTGCCGATCAGGTCTTTCCGGCTCAATACCGAGTCAAAGATCCCAAGATGGTTTGCAATTTGCCGGGCATACCCTTCAGGCAGGGAAGTCACCAGAACAAGTTGCCGTCCTGTCCGGCGTTGTTCCTGCAAATAGTTGATAAGCTGTCTGTTATAAGGGAGATACGCTACATCAGGCGTGGCACGCCCGATAACGTGCTGAGTGATGAAGGCCTTACCGCGCAGCAACCAGAGAGGCAGCCATAAAAGTATAAGAGGATTGCGCTTGAGAAGCAGATAGAAGGACTCCCAGACAATATCTGTTTTGACGAGTACGCCTTCATTCCTGACCAGCAGCGGCGTTTGGTTGCCCTCTTTGATGATCGAATGCATAGAAAACCGGTTAATAATACTTGTATGTGCCGTTAAAATGGAAGAAAGCGGGGCGCAATAAATGGTTCAGCATCTTTATCGAAACGGTTAGAAAAATCAAGCATCACTGTTTGAAAGGTTCAAGGAGCAGTTGACCGTCTCGCAGCACCATGACATAGAGCCCGCGATTTGGATAACGTTCCAGGATACGTTGCGGAGATATGCCACTGTCTCCGACCGCAATAATCAATGGGTCGCTGTTTATCCCTTTCGGATTATAAGAGGTTCCCTTTTCTACATGGCGCATGCCACTGAATCCGCTCACCATTATAATGCTGTTCTCCGGAGCATGCTGAATTAATGTATGAAACTGGCCAACGATGCGCTGCCGCTCTCTCAGCATTTTGCCTTGTATACAAACAAAATAGATGCTGGTGCCGGCGAGCATGAGGGAGCATAAGGCAGCGAAAACCGCAAGCGATGGTTTTTTGTCAGCAGCCTTTTCAAGCAGCTTCTTGATCCCAAATGCGGTTGCCAACAGAATAAAAGGCAAGGTTTCGAAATAATAAACCGGACCGACATCGCGCACGCCTCGCCACCAGAAAAAAACATAGCCGATCGCTACAGAGAGAAAGACGGTCAGGCAGAGGAAACTCCAGCGCTTGTGCCACCCTATGATGGCAAGCGCGCAGGAGATCAGCAGAGAACCGGGAAAACCGAACAGCCAGCGGTCCAGCAGCAGCAGGTTTTCTTTGAGATACAGAAGACCAGCGTCGAGAGTGTGCAAATAGGGCAGCGAGGAAGAGCTCCTCCAGCCGAAGCCAAGACCGTCATCCGGGGCATAAAACAAATAGGTGGGGATTGTTGGATCTCCCACAGCCAGATAATTATAGAGAAGGTACAGGACGCCGCCGCTCGCCGAAGTGATGGCAAAGAGCAAAGTCCCGAAAAAACAGTCACGCTTCGGGTTTTTGGCTAGATCCCATAGAGCATCAAGGGCAAAGGGAAGTGCCACAAGCACGCCGGTATAGGTTCGGTTTAAAAACAGCCATGCCCAGGCCACGCCAGCAAAGAACGCATATCTCTTTTTCCTGGTGATTTTCCAGGCAAGATATGCCCACAGCAAGAGACAGGAGGCAGGAAGTGCCGAGGTGTGGCTCAGAAGCGTACCGTTCATCAAAAGAAAATAGGGAGACACCAGCATCAAGCCGGCGAGAAGAACGGATGGCAGGTTGATCAGCCTGCCAATGCCGCTAAAAATCCAGACGCTCAAGCCCGCGGCGACGGAAACGGCCAGATGAGGGGATCCTACCAATACACCTGCTGCAAGCCATACCGAATGTGCCGGCGGATAACGGGACAGCCAGCCCACCTTTTCGTCCATGATCATCATCTCATGACGAAAGAGCTCAGGCAGCGGCGGCAGCGCACGCGCTATCTGGCCTTCAATGTAGGTATAGGCCTGCATCAGATAGGCATGCTCGTCGGTTGTAAGAACGGCATCCCAGAATACAACCTGGCTGACGATGTAGGTCAGTATTACGGCAAAAGCGGCGCAGGCGAGACGCACATAATTGTTCTGGCTGTAAGTCTCTGGCAAGGCCAAATGTTGAAACTGTTTTGCTTGATTATTCATTGCCGGGATTAATCGCTTTTCAGGGGGTGGACTGGGAGAAACGGATATCCGTCCTGTTCATAAAAGTATTTATTGTTATATTATAAAGATAGGTCAAAAGCAGGGTGAATCCGATGTTGAAACTCAATAGAAAAAAATAAAGGATTCCAGGATTGATGGTAGCGACCAGAGAATCGATGAAAAAATAGGGGATAGAGCAGGCAAAACCCTGGAATAAATATATTTTGAATGTATTTACGCCGCACCAGTGCAACAGAAAATATAACCTGCAGGTATGGTTTTCCGGATTATGTATGAATCGCCGTTTCAGCATAATGAACAGATGAACCAGCAATAAGCTGTATATAAGGTACTGCGTTGCCGGAGGAAATTTATACTTCTGGATATCTAATTGATACCCGTCAGAAACAAAGACGATCAGTCCCAAGAGTAAACTCAGGCCTATTTGCAGTGCAAAGAGCTTTGTGACCAGATAATTTTCCTGCTCCCTGAAAATGATTCCCCCTATGAAAAAGACCAGATAGAAAGACACGCTGCCGGCGCTGCTGAAGAGAAAGGGTTGTTTTGAGTATTCTTGTGGAAAAAGAATCGTAACCAGTAAAACAAAGAACAGTACCTGAACCTTCGACTCGTAAAACAGCCTTATCCCAAGCAGAAGGGGGACAACAACCAGCAGTGAAAGATAAACCCTTATATACCACAGGCTACCATTATAAACCTGTATACTATCCCATAACTCACCGTGGGGGATCACGAGCAGCATTGATCTGATGGCGAGAAGAAAATCGGGTTGTCCCCAGCCGGATATAAGCACTTTGACAAGGAGCACTGCAGCAAGAAGTATACAGCTTATGATGATGTACTCGAGATAGATACGGACAAAGGTTTTTACGGTTTTCAGCAGGCAGGGATAGAATGCTGAAGGTTTTGTTAGGTATCCTGAAATAAAAAAGAAAATTGGAACATCCGCAAGCAGGGTAAGCTGCCTGACATTTTCCGGAATATAACTATGGCCGGACCAGTAAACCGTGTGGATATGAATGACCCACAGGATCATGAAGCCTTTAAAAAAGTCAATATAGGAATCTCTTCCGAGCGGTCTGGTCACTGTCATGGAACTTTCTTCGCACACTCCCCAACCTTGGGGCGATCTGTTTCAGGTTGATTGCTGATCACCGGCCGTCTCTACCAGTGTATCTCCGAGCAGCCCCACCATTGCCCATATTCCGTCGGCTGGCAGGAGCTTATCTATACTGTGATCAAAGAGGACCGTCAGTGCCGGCGGCAGCAGATCATCTTTGCTCCATAGGATCAGCTTGACCGGAATCTGCGGAAAAACCCAGAGCCGGACCGCAGCAT
>JAHEMX010000233.1 GCA_024643445.1 Desulfobulbaceae bacterium
GGCAGAATAGTCATTTCCGGCCTGATACATGACATGCTTGCGCCTTTCGCTGGTTCTAGTATGTTATACTAATCACCGAATGAATGGCAACAAAACACGGAACTTTTTCTCTTACCCGCCTGACCACATGCATCCACTGGAATACCGTTTCCTGAAATCAATCAGGCAAAACGACCTCATTACTCCCGGTAATAGCGTCATCGTTGCGGTCTCGGGCGGTCCAGACTCTGTTGCACTGTATCATCTGCTGATCAGATCGTTGCCTGCCTGCCGTCTTGTTGGCGTCTACATAAACCACAACCTTCGACCGGCCGAAGTCGGCAAAGAGAAAGAACTCGTCGAAAAAATCTGTGAGGCCCACGGTACTGCCTTTGAATATGCTTCCATTGATGTCGTCACAAAGGCCGAAAAAGAGCACCACTCCCTGGAAGATTGCGCCCGTCACCTGCGTTACCGGGTGCTTGAAACAATTCGCACAAAATATAACGCGCAATTGATAGCGGTCGGTCACACCCTTGACGATCAGGCCGAACAATTCCTCATCAGACTGGTCCGGGGCAGCGGCCTCAAGGGATTCGGCGGTATGATGCCTAAACGGGGCAGGGTGATTCGTCCCCTTCTCAGTTTCAGAAAAGCGGAACTTCTTTCCTATCTTGCCCAAACGGGAACAGACTATTGTCAGGACAGCAGCAATACCTCTCGAGAATTCCTGCGCAACAGGGTCCGCCTGGATCTTTTGCCATTGCTGGAACGGGATTTCAATCCGGCCATCAAGCAGACCATGGTAAACACCATGACCGTTCTGCAGGACGAAGAACAGTTCCTGGACAAAGAGACAACAGCCTGCTACCGTTCGCTCGTCTCACGTCGAAACGTCAAGGATGGAACCGTTGACAGAGAGGAACGAAGCATCGCGCTTGACGCGCTTAGGATTCATCATCCGGCCCTGCGCCGCCGGATTATTGAAAAATTGTGCTGGGACTTCGGTTGTCGTCCAACCTTTAAAATAATCACGAGCATCGATAATCTCTGCCTAACGGGCAGTAACGGCGCGAGACTGCATCTGCCTGAAAACCTGAGGGTGTTCAAAACCGCCGCTTCTCTCATTTTCACGATATACCCTTCAGCCGATTCCGGGCACCGCGCTCAAGAGAGCGAAGCCGTCCCCGATATCACCATTGCAGCAGAAGGTGTCTACCAGGGCATACTCCCCGGCACAGAGATCATCCTGCAGGAGAAGTCCTCAGACGACGGACACCCGGACAAGGGCTTAGTCCTGGACGCTGATCTCGTGGAATTCCCTCTGGTTCTCAGAAAGGTACAGGCAGGAGAACACTTCAAGCCTCTGGGTGCACCCGGCAGGAAGAAGATCTCAAGAATTCTTTCGGATAAAAAAATTCCGCGCCATCTCAGATGTCGTTTTCCGGTGCTGGCGAGCAAAGACACTATTGTCGCCCTGCCCCCCCTGATGATAGGTGATGATTTCAAAACCGGGCCCCATACAACACGCTTCCTGCAGATCATCTTCACCGATGACCAGATACCCGAACAATCCTGACCAGCAGAAGAATCATCGAACACTCCCGGCATCGAGGTTCAGGGTCCGGGCATGAACTTCACGATTCAGATAATCAGCCAGTATCATTTTGAATTTTTTGTATCAAAATGATATTCTTCAGTCTGAATAACCGACAGCCTAACCAAGCCTGACCGGAAATCCGGCTTTTCTTCCTGCCGGTTTTCCCGCGGCGAGGTTCACCATGACCAGCGCACAAGATCGTGGGGGGAAAACAATGAAAAAGTTCATCGTTGTCATTCTTGTCCTGAACCTGATCAACCCGCTGTACGTTCAAGCCTGCACCACCCTGCTGATCACCAGAGAGGCCTCTGTTGACGGCTCGGTAATAGTCGGCCATTCCGATGACAGCGAACTCTTTGATCAGCGCCTTGTCTATGTACCGTCTGCCGATCATGAGCCGGGATCCCTCAGACCGGTCTACTATGATGCGTCAGCACTCGGGGATAAACCGGAGTATCATTCCTACGAGCTGCGGCGCTATGTCGGCACCGAGCGGGGACCGGTCTATAACGAAACCGATCGTCCGCAGAGCATCCCGCTCGGCTTTATTCCCCAGGTACCTCATACCTACGCCTATTTTGAGGGCTCATATGCCATCATGAACGAACATCAGGTTATGTTCGGCGAGTGCACTGACGGTACTAAAATTCAACCTGACCCGGTACCCGGACGACTTATCTTCTATAGCGCCGAACTGAGCCGGGTTGCAGCCGAACGGGTTACCACCGCACGCGAGGCGGTGATCCTGATCGGTCACCTGATAGAGACTTACGGTTATTACGGAACCGGAGAAACCCTGCCGATCGGAGATACCAAGGAAGGCTGGATCATTGAAATGGCACCGAGTCCGGAAGGAAAAGGTGGCCTCTGGGTCGCCAAAAAGGTGCCCGAGGGTGAGGTCTTTGTTGCGGCCAACGAACTGCGCATCAGGGAAATTGACCCCGCTGACCCTCATACCTTGTTCAACAAGGATCTGCATGCGATCGCCGAGAAGCACGGCTGGTGGAAACCTGGGGATGGCAAGCTCGACTGGCTGAAAACGGTAAGTCTTGGCGAATATTCCCACCCCTATTATTCTCTGCGCCGTGTCTGGCGACTCCAGTCCCGGCTTGCGCCGTCAATGAACCTCTCGCCATGGGTTGAAAACGGCTATACAAAACAATATCCCTTTACCATCAAACCGGACCAGAAGCTAAGTGTACGGGATGCGATGGCTTTGTATCGCGATTATTACCAGGGAAGTGAATTTGATCTATCGAAAGGTGTGACTGCGGGTCCATTCGGCAGCCCCTACCGGTTCCCCGGTCCCAAGGATGCCGGCGGCAGCGATACCGGTGATCCAAATGCCAAGCTGGAAGGCGGCTGGGAGCGTCCGATTTCCATTTTTCGCTGCGGCTTCAGCTATATCTGCCAGGCACGGGACTGGCTGCCTGATCCCATTGGCGGCCTGCTCTGGTTTGGCCCCGATGAACCTATGACCACCTCCTATGTCCCTTTCTATGTCGGCGTCACCGACATAGCCAAACCCTACTATACTGTCGATACAACAACTTTCAGCCAGGACAGTGCCTGGTGGGCATTCAACTTCGTGGCCAACTGGGCCGGATTGAAGTACAGCTACATGCTCAAGGACATCCAGCAGAAGCAGGACGAACTCGAGCTTGCCGCTCTGGAATCTATCAAAGAGATGGATAAGACGGCCCTGGCCCTGTACCAGAAAGATCCGGCCAAGGTTCCTCCTCTGCTGACCAGATACTGCGAAACCCAGGCCAACATGGTTGTCAGCGAATGGTGGAAACTGGCCTGGAACCTGGTAGCCAAATATGATGACGGCTATATCAACGCTCCGCAGAAGATGGCTCAGGAGGTCGGTTACCCGGACGACTGGTATCAGGCGTCGGAATGGAAGAACGGCCCGAAGTCTTACGCTAAGCCAGACAAAACGAAATAGCACCTTTGTCAACGGCGATAATCCAGCGCTTACTCTCAGCTATCGACACCATGCCCATAACGATACCGATAACCACCTCGATATTCGATATCTTCAAGATCGGCCCCGGCCCGTCAAGCTCTCATACTATTGGTCCGATGAAGGCTGCCGGCGCCTTTCTTGAGAAACTCTCCAGGCTGCCGGAGGACCAGCGTCGCCGGATTCACACCATTGACGTGTTCCTCTATGGTTCCCTGAGCGCCACCGGACGAGGGCACGGAACACACAAGGCGATAGTGGCAGGCCTTTTGGGGTGGAGTCCTGAAACGTGCGATGCTGACCGGTTGCTCAGGCTCCTGGAGGTGGAGGGTGACCAGTATGATATCCATGCCGGTCAGTCAGCTGTCACCGTGCGGGCTGACAATATTCACTTTGCCGGGGATGCTGAAAACCTGCGCTACCGGAATACGCTTCGTTTTATCGCCCAAGGTGACGGCCAGACAATAGTTTCCGGAGAATATTACTCCATAGGAGGCGGCTTCATCCGGGAAAAAGGCGAAAGAGAAAAGCCGGCTCCCGTCCTGCCCCACCCGTTTTGCTCAATGAGCCGGTTGCGTCGTATCAGTGCAGAACAAAACCTGCCGCTGCATGAAATTCTGCTGCAGAATGAAGAGGTACTCTGCGGAAGATCACGGCTGGCGATTGAAGATTCCCTCGACACGATACTTGACACCATGCAGCAGGCCGTGAAAAACGGTCTCGCAACAGATGGGCTGCTGCCCGGCCCCATCCGGCTGCCGCGCAAGGCAGCCGTTCTTTACCAACATGCGCTGACCGCTGTCAACAGTGAGGATCGTTTCCTCGCGATTCTGAATAGTTATGCGCTTGCGGCAGCGGAGGAAAACGGTGCCGGCAGAAAGGTGGTAACCGCACCGACGTCAGGTTCGGCAGGAATCATCCCCGCTATTGTCAGCCTTCTTGTCAATCATTTTCATATGGACCGGAGAACGCTCAGGCAGGGGTTCGTTGCCGCTGCGGCAATCGGCCTTATCGCCCGGCACAACGCCTCAATTGCCGGGGCCGAGGTTGGCTGCCAGGGCGAGGTGGGCGTGGCCTCTGCCATGGCAGCCGCCTTTTTGGCCCATGCCAATGGTACTTCTCTGCAGCAGGTTGAAAACGCTGCGGAGATCGCCCTTGAACACCATCTCGGACTCACCTGCGATCCGGTAGACGGCTACGTGCAGATCCCCTGTATAGAACGCAACGCGATGGGAGCTGTTTCTGCTTATAACGGTTACCTGCTCGCCAGCATAGGTGAACCGCTGCGCCAGAAAATTTCCTTTGACCAGGTGGTGGAAGCGATGCGCATTACCGGGGCAGAGATGTCCTCAAAATACAAGGAAACAGCCGAAGGCGGACTGGCAGTCTGCTACGTGCACTGCTGATCGGGAACCATTTCCACCCGTAACGGTCAGGTGCCGCTCCCCGAGAAGACCAACCATTTTCAACATCCAGCTGAAAACCGTTATGGAATCAACCAGGACAGGCAAGAAAAAGGGCGTACTGATGATTGCGCTGCTGGTTACCGGAAATCTGATTGGTGCCGGTATCCTCGCCCTGCCGATGCAGACCGGTGGAGCAGGAATCGTCTATTCCCTGCTGGCCATGCTTCTTTTCTGCGCTGCCATGTATTTTTCGGCAATCGTGCTGGCAGGTGAGGCTGTCGAGAGAAAACAGGATAATTTCAACTACCCCAGTCTCTATGGCCGCTACCTCGGGCCCTTCGGGAAATGGCTGGCAACCGGGGCCAACCTCCTTATCCTCTATGGCCTGCTCACTGCCTATATCGGAGGTGGTGCATCGATCATTGTCTCCTCAATCTCCTCTGAGGCAGGCACAAGCCAACTGCTGAACATAACCGTGACACTCTTTCTGTTTGTCGGACTCTCAGCCTTTACCGCGGCCGGAACCGGTTTTGTCGCCCGTTACAACCAGTTACTCATGCTCTTTCTCGGCCTGTGCTTCCTTTCACTGGTTCTCATGGGAGCAGCTCATATCGAAATCAAGCGCATGCTCTTTCATGACCTGCGCTTTCTGCCCATTGCCGTACCGGTCATTCTGACCGCCTTTCACTTCCACAATATCATACCGACCATATGTAAAGACATGGAATGGGACATGAAGGCCATTTCACGCGCCATGCTCCTGGGCATGGTCATCGGTTTTACCATGAACCTCGTCTGGGTCGGTGTCGGTATCGGTGTCCTGCCGCTTACCATCGGCAGCAACTCGATTATCAGCGGATTTCAACAGGGGCTGCCGGCTACCGTGCCATTGGGAAAAATCCTGGAAAATCCGCTGTTCAGCTCCATGGCCGTCGCCTTCTCGCTGACCGCTATCGCAACCTCCTATGCGGCAAACGGCATCGGCTTGATGGATTTCAACCGGGATATCCTCGGCGGCGGCTCCAAACTGATGGTGATGATGGCAACCTTTCTGCCACCGCTTATCATCGCCCTGCTCTTCCCCTCCGTCTTTCTCAAGGCAATCGGTGTCGTGGGAGGAGTCGGGATTGCCCTTCTCTTCGGAGTTCTGCCTGCGGTGATCTACTTTCTAAAGAATAAAAACTTAAGCGCCAGGATATTGGCTCTTGCCATCGGTATTCTCTTTACCGCCGCTTTGATTA
>JAHEMX010000234.1 GCA_024643445.1 Desulfobulbaceae bacterium
CCGGGCAGTCAGGCAGAATATAAGAAGAATAATGAAAAATCCTCCAATTAACAGAGGACGGTGGTGAACTATCTTCAAGCAGGAGAAAGCAATGAGCGCGTAAAATGGTAGTGTTGACCAATATGCATAACGGTCTGCGGAGGCCTGACCTCCCACTTGAATCAGCCCGATTACCGGCAGTAAAGCGATAAGATAAAATAGCCATGCAGTGAAAAGGGCTGAATAGCCTCGTCGGAACAACACGTATGCCAAGCTGGTAAAACTCGCGACGAATATGAGTGCAACTGCAATGTTTGTGTTACTCATGGTTAGAGGAAACGGATAGCTATAGTAGGGGCTTAGATCGACCGGGAAAAAAAAATCTTGAAAATATTTCCAGATACTGTGAACGGCATTAAGAATTCTTTCCTTCACGGTTAAACTACCCAAACTGACGAAAGCCTCGGTTCCCTTTTGGGCAAAGATTGTTAAAATTGAAACAACACCACTGAAGATAAAAAAGGGAGTCTTTTCCAGGGTATTTGTCAGCCACACTTTATCCTGCCGCCAATCATACAGCCAGAAGAGCAATGGCAAGGTAACGGCCATCGCCTTGGCGCTGAGGGCAAGCAGAAAACAGAGCAGACAGAGAAAATAAAATATCCTATTCTGGTCCTGGTGCTGGGACAGCAGATACATCCAGATACTTAGGAGGCTGAAGAAGAAACACAACAACTCCTTACGCTCCGATACCCAGGCGACTACTTCGACATGTTGGGGGTGTACCGCAAAGAATGCAGCTCCGCAGAACGCGGCAAGATGTGCTCTTTTCTCTGAGCAGCCTGTAAAATTAATGGGCAACGCCCAAACGAGTATGGCGAAAAGAAGGAGGCTGTTGGCAGCGTGTATTATAATGTTGCTGGCATGAAAGGCCGTGGGGGATAATCCGAAAAGAGCGTAATCAAGGCTGTATGATAACCAGGTGAGGGGATGCCAGTTGCTGACCATCAGACTACTGATCATCCAGCCAGGGGAATAGATGCCGGGGGCGGCTAGCCATGGATTGTTAAAAACATAATTATCATCGTCCCAGTGTAGAAAAGAGTGCGATAAAGTGGAGGAATAAACAATACCGACCAATCCGAGCAGAAAAAAAGAATATAATGCGATTAGCAGATATTTACGATTAATTATCATCTATTAATGGCGGTTGAATGAAGAGCTTTGCTGGGTTTTTCCGCGTGGTTTTGCGTGCAAAAACGGTCACAGATCCATGATTTCCTGACAATTCTTCAATAAGAAATCCCAGGATTCCAAGCGGAACCCAGACAGGCATACTTAAAAGTTGCAGTACAAGTGCGTATTTGTTAACAGAGCCGAGGGGCTTTTTCCCTTGAAGAAGTCGGTAAAAAGAGTTGTGATCGCGGGGGGTAAGCAGATTGGCGATACTTTGTAGCCAGCCAAAAAGGTTTTGCATCCGATCCCCGGGGCCGATACTGGTTATCTGATACTCATGCTCCTCAAGTAGGGAGCTCAATCCGGCTACGCTGAAATGAAAAATGTGTCGAGGCACATCAAGGTGAAACCATGTCGACATTCTGATGCGGGCTTGTAAACTGCTAATATTCGGAACGCTAATACATATAACCCCTTTGGGTGAGAGACAACGGGTAGCCTGTTCAAGGCTTTTTCGGGGGTCAGGCAGATGCTCGAAGACATGCCAGAAGATTACCAAATCGAACATATTGGAAGCGAATGGCCATTGCTCTGTCTCACTGCACGTTTCTATCTTGATTTCGTCGTTGTTGATTATCCAGTCGACTGCGCCTGTCGACTCCAGACAGGAGACTTCGCTTCCGAGGTCTCGTAATTCTCTCAAAATATAAGCTCTTCCGCAGCCAACTTCTAAAATACGGGAGGAAGGATGATCCCGGTAGAGGCGTTTTGCGTTTTGTTTATGGTTAAATCGAAAGAACCTTTCAAATCGAGGTCTGAATTTACCGGATGCGGCATTGTAGTATTGTTCTCCGTAATATTTGGTCGATTGGGCATTTACAATTCCTGTCGTTTCACCACTTTTACATACAGAACATGTCCGCAGCTCGAACGTTTCTTTACTGATATAATCAGTGCACAGAACTGTTTTCGTATATACTCCCTTACGACAAACCTGGCATTGTTTAAAGCCCATTACTGGGCGATCCGAGTTGAAGAATTGGCCCTCATGTCATTGAGGGGGGAAAAACGTGAACTTCTGGCTAGCCCGAGCAGGTTCGCTCTGAATTCAATGCTGGTTGCAAGAACACCGAGGCCATACTGAACGGCTCGAATAAAGCTGATTGACGATGCATCCGGAAAGTAACGGGTGGGACAGGTGATTTCTCCGATGGAGTAATTTGCAAAAATAATTTGTGAGATCATCTGATTGTCGAAGACGAAGTCGTTAGAATTTGCATCCAATGGTAGAGTCTCAAGGAGTTGTCTCGAAAATGCACGATATCCTGTATGATATTCGGATAGTTTGTGTCCCAAGAGAATATTCTGGAACAAGGTTAACATTCGGTTGGCACAATACTTGTAGAGCGGCATCCCCCCCTTCAGTGCGCCTGTTCCAAGAATGCGGGAACCAAGGACACAATCAAACAGATCATCCGCTATGAGTGAGGCCATGCCTCTAATGAGTTTTGGGGTGTATTGGTAGTCTGGATGCAGCATGACGACAATATCGGCACCCTTTTCAAGGGCTGTTTGATAGCATGTTTTTTGATTGCCGCCATAGCCAAGATTCTCTGTGTGGAGAATTGTTGATATTCCCAGTTCTTTCGAAAGCGCTACTGTATTGTCGGCACTCCTGTCGTCGACCAGTATCGTATCGTCGACAATGTCTAACGGTATCTCATCATAGGTTTTTCGAAGTGTTTTCTCGGCGTTATAAGCCGGCATTATGACAATGAGCTTTTTCCCATTCAGCATAGTTTTTTCGGCATTTAAATTCACCAGCAGACGATTTTCGCCCGTGAATAGATATTTCTGAAGGTAATTGGCGGTCTCTGTCTTGATAGGCCTCTTTTAAACTGCTGTAAGTTTATCATTTTATATGTTCAGGACAAAGGGTATTCTCATATTATAAAGCTTTCCGATCTGCAAAGACTTCAACAATAGTCCTATGTGGACTTCTTTTACTTGCGCATAAAGCCTGTATCTCCTTGATGTGTTTGAACCATTTCGGTAAGTTGCCTTACGCAATTTTTAAAACCGCTTGGAAAAGCATCTCCAGCGGTTTTTCGACTTTATCACGTCATTTCAGATTGTTATGGTTTTCTGGTGGAAGCCGTTCAGCGAGTACTCAATTTGCGCGTTTTATCGTGATCGGGATAATGCCAGAGTACTGAGGATTTCAGCTTGTCTCACAAGTTTTGACAATGATGAGGCAGAGGCCTATTTAAGCGTTCTTGCTAGTATCAGATTGATTGTTGACGGCAGAGTGAGGCAGGAATCCGACGGTGTTGAAAATTTTGTTGTTTGGCGGAAAAGATTGTTGGACAAGAACGAAGATCTAAAAACAATAAGGGTTCCAGCAAATAGCTGAAACTCATTATTCATTTGGCTGGGGGACAAGGATTCGAACCTTGATAAGCGGAGTCAGAGTCCGCTGTCTTGCCGTTAGACCATCCCCCAGCAGCATCCGGTGTGGAAAGTACGCTTTATAAATGATGAGTCAGGTGCTGTCAAGTCAAAACCGCGCCGGACGCGGGTATCAGGAAATCACCAGCCCCGCATAGCCGACCACCTGCCCGGTGTCTCCGGATACAGCTCCTGAATCAGTATAGCCGACAAGCTCAACTTCTGCTGCACCGAGCATTTGTGCCGCGAGCAGTGCTATGGTTACCGGTATGACGCCGCACATGGATATCCGTTCATCATGCACCGTCCGGTAGAGTCCCGCTGCATCGAGGGCGATTATCTGCTGCAGGGCCAAATTGTCTTTGCGGGAAGCGGAAGCACGTGACTCAAAGTGTGACATGTCCGTCGAGGCGAGGATAAGCGGAGAGTGGTCGGCTTGTTCTATGGCACTGCTGAGAGCCCGGGCGACCTCCGTGCAGACCTGGAAACTGAGGTGAGACACCGAGATGGGTACCAGATGAAGCTGAGGCTGCAGGGACTGGAGAAAAGGGACCTGCACCTCCAGCGAATGTTCATGCCGATGTGCGCTCTCGTCAACGCTGATATGGGAGCAGGCAGCCAGCAGCAGCTCTGCTGTTATGTTGTCGGCGGGAACGACACCGTTAGGCATTTGCCAGGATGAAAGTGAAAGTGCGACAGGCGCTCCCAAACCCTGGTGGTTGGGCCCCAGAATGATGACCGTCTTAGGGATCTGGACGCTTCCGAGCGTTTGTCCCGCAAGTTTCCCCGAGTAGATATAGCCGGCATGCGGGGACATGACGGCAATGGCCTTTTTCTTTTTGGTGCCGGTACCCGGGAGAAGACCGGAAACCGTCTTTTCGAGTTCGGCAGGTGAGCCGGGATAAAATCGATTGGCCACGGCCGGTTGTCTCAGCATGGCTTATACCTCGTCTTCAATCGCGTTTTACTGTCCAGACGGTGCCGTCCGGGCCATCTTTCAGTTCAATATTATGGGCGAGAAGCTGATCGCGGATCTGGTCACTGAGCGCCCAGTCCTTGTCTTGCCTGGCTGCATTTCGCTGCGTTATCAACTGATCTATGAACATCGGGTCAACGTCTGCATCTTTTAATCTTTCATCATGTTGCCTGGCAAGAAAACCCTCCGCCGGTTCCTTGAGGATGCCGATTATTCCGGCCAGCCGCGTGATACAGGCGACTGTCTCTTTCAATAACCTGATATCACCCGGAGCCTGCTGATCCGAGAATTTTCGCATGATCTTGTTGACAGATTTTGCCGCATCGAAGAGGTGCCCTATGGCCTGGGCGCTGTTGAAATCGTTATCCATGGCCTGCTGGAAGCGCTCTTCAAGGCGTGAAAGGTTTTTCCTTTCTTTTGCAGATATCACGGATGCAAGCGTGTCGCTCCCGCTGCAAACAAGACGTTCGAACCCCGCGATGCATTCATAGAGTCTGGTCAGGCCGGAGTGGGTATCCTGCATTGCCTGTTCGGAGTATTCCAGCGGGTTTCGGTATTGCGTGGAGAAAACAAAGAGTTTCAGGATCTCGGCATGAAATTTTTCCGACAATTCCCGGATCGTCAGAAAATTACCAAGTGATTTCGACATCTTTTCGGTGTCATTAGTGTTTTCGTTTCTTATGGTAACAAATCCATGGTGAATCCACAGATGAACAAATGGACAACCGTTCGCCGATTCGCTCTGCGCAATCTCATTCTCGTGATGCGGAAAGATCAGGTCCTTTCCTCCGCCATGGATATCAAAGGTATCCCCGAGATACTTTTTACTCATGGCTGAACATTCAATATGCCATCCTGGTCGACCGGCTCCCCAGGGGCTCTGCCAGGCAGGTTCCCCCGGTTTTGAATTTTTCCACAGGGCGAAATCCATCGGGTGTGTTTTCTTCTCGTTGATACTGATGCGTGCACCGGCCTGCATGTCTTCCAGATTTCGGCGGGAGAGTTTGCCGTATTCGGGATAACTCTCAACACGGTAGTAGACATCCCCTTCAACCGCGTAAGCCTTGTCCAGGCTGATTAGTTTTTCAATCAGAGCGATCATTTCAGGGATATGCTCGGTGGCCTTGGGTTCAAGATCTGGGCGATCGAGTCCGAGGTAGTCCATATCACGGTAGAATTCTTGAATAAACCGCTCGGCAAGTTCAGCCGGAGAACTGTTCTGTTCTTCGGCACGTTTGATTATTTTGTCATCAATGTCAGTGAAATTACGGATAAAAGTAACTTTATAGCCGCGATATTTCAGATACTTGACGATCATATCGAAAACAAGCGCAGAACGGGCATGGCCGATATGGCAATAATCGTAGGAGGTTATTCCGCAGACGTAGAGTTTTACGTGTCCTGGTTCCTGCGGGTTTAGGGGTTCCTTTTTATGGGAGAGGGTGTTATAGATTCTGATGCTCATTGTATCGTGATATCGTTTAGATAAAAGTGTTTCAGCGTCGGTTTAAGAAGAATAAAGCTGATCCCGACAGAAGTGGTGTGCTTATACCGTTCGTGCCTGTTCTGGCTGCCGGCTCTTTGGCGATCAACATGGTGT
>JAHEMX010000235.1 GCA_024643445.1 Desulfobulbaceae bacterium
CTGGCTCGCATCAACATTGCTGCGAATAATCTAGCTGATTCTTTCGAACTCGTTTCAGGAGATGTGGAGGATTCCAGGCAACTATTCGATCCGGAACGGTTTTCGCTCGTCATTTCCAATCCTCCCTTTTATTCAAATTCCTCCGGCCGCGTCAGCACCCGCGCCCAGCCGCTTGGTGCCAGACACCATCCTGACGGCGGACTGGAACGCTTTATTGACAGTACCGCTTATTGTCTTAAAAACCGCGGACGAGTTGTTTTTATCTATCCGGCACATCTGCTCTCGGAACTGCTTTCTGCGATGCTGGCGAGAAATCTTGAGCCAAAAGTCCTGCAGTTTGTCTTTTCCTATCCTGATGGGAAAAGCGGTGCCAGGCTGGTCTTGGTACACGCTATGAAAAATGGCGGAAACGGACTAATCGTTTGCCCGCCCTTATATGTCTATCAGTACCAAAACGGACCGTATAGCGAAGCCGTGGCTTCAATGTACCGGCCGGAAATCAGGGATCACTGAAGATGCTTGCGAAGATAGAAAGTGCTGCACTCATTGGTATAGATGGGGTACTTGTCACTGTTGAAGTGGATGTCGGCAACGGTTTGCCCTCCTTTACCACCGTCGGGCTGCCGGACGGTTCGGTGCGAGAAAGCAAGGACCGCGTCAAAGCAGCGATCAAAAACAGCGGCTATCCGTTTCCCAATAAAAAAATAACCGTGAATCTCGCTCCGGCTGATTTGCGGAAAGAGGGATCAGCTTTTGATTTGCCCATTGCCCTCGGTATTCTGATGGCAACCGGTCTGGTGCCGGCCGATTCACTTAACGGCTGCATCGCCCTGGGCGAGTTGTCGCTGAACGGCGGGCTAAGGCCGGTTTCCGGCATTCTACCCGTGGCCCTGTCAAGTGTTCAGCAGGGAATAAAGCAGCTCGTTATTCCTGAAGAAAACGGTAGAGAAGCGGCCCTGGTAGAAAAGCTTGATATTATTCCAGTGAAGGATCTCTGCGAAATTGTTGAAATCCTCAATGGCCTCAGAGTGGCTGAAAAAGTCAATGAGGAAAAGGGTGACACGAAAACAGGAAATTACCCAGTCTGCTTTGAAGACATAAAAGGGCAGGATCACGTGAAACGGGCAATGGAAATCGCTGTTGCCGGCTTGCACAATGTGATCATGAAGGGACCGCCCGGATCAGGCAAAACGATGCTAGCAAGAGCCCTGCCTTCCATTATGCCTGAATGGAGTTTTTCGGAGCGTCTGGAAACAACCAAGATTTACTCAATTATCGGCGAGAAAAATGTTCATCCGACACTCGTTGAACAGCGTCCTTTCAGGGCTCCCCATCATACCATCTCCGATGCCGGCCTGATCGGCGGTGGCTCAGTACCGCGTCCCGGAGAAGTTTCCCTTGCTCATAACGGTGTTCTCTTCCTCGATGAACTCCCCGAATTTAAAAAACATGTCCTTGAGGTTCTTCGGCAGCCACTGGAAGATGGAACGGTCACCATTTCCCGGGCACAGTCAAGTTTAAGTTTTCCGGCCAATTTTATCTTAATCGCGGCTATGAATCCTTGCCCGTGCGGTTTCCATGGCGACCGTAAAAATGAGTGCCATTGCACCCCTATGCAGATTCAGCGTTATCGAAACAGGATATCAGGGCCGTTGCTTGATCGCATCGATATGCACCTCGAGGTTTCCGCCATGAATTATGATGAGCTGCATCGGAGGGGTGCCGGAGAGTCGTCCGAATCGATAAAACAAAGAGTGAATGCCGCACGCCTCATCCAGCGAGATAGATTCAAGAGTATTGAAGGGATACGTACAAACGCACAGATGGGTGCCCGTGAGATTGAGAACATATGCATCGTTGACACCCCCTCGCGACATTTGCTTGAAAAAAGCCTGGATAAACTCGGCCTTTCAGCGCGAGCCTACCATCGAATACTGAAACTGTCCCGAACGATTGCGGATCTGGAACCATCGGATAAAATACGACTTCAGCATGTTGCCGAGGCTATACAGTACCGACGGGGTGAAGTTTACACCTGAAAGATTTCTGCTGCAAAGAAGCAAGGATATGAAATAATGCGACAAATTGCTATTATTACGTCACTGCTGTTTTTACTCTTTTTTATCATATATTTTTTCACTCCCGATTTTTCGCTGAAAACCAAGCCTGAATTGTTCGTCGATGAACAGGTGCTGCTGCTGGTGACTCAAAAAGATCTGGAGAAACGAATCGATGAATTCACGCTGTCACCACTAGGGCGTGTCTTTGCTGAAACTGATTTTCAGGCTATTGCCCGGGAACTCGAGACCTCGGCAATCGATGCTGAAAAACTTGCTTCGATCAAAAAAAACATTCAGCAAACACTAGGTCATCCGTTAGTCAAAATACTTTTTGGCAGAGAAGTCTCCGTCGCGCTGTCTCCGTTTCAGCCTGGTGCTACCGCTTCATTTGAACAACAGATCCTTGACAACCTTCTTGTCATCGGCCGGCCAAAACATCCGGCAAAATTGATCGATATGCTGACGGCAATCGTTCCTGAAGAACAAATGAGTTCCGAAGCCCTGTATGGCGGACACGTGATAAAGCGGTTTCCTCTTGACGAGCGGCAGGTAATTTCTGCTGCCCGGGTCGATGATCTTTTTGTTTTCAGTTTCAACGAAAAACTGCTCAGAAGAGGACTTGACCGATACGACAACGGGGGTGCTGGTTCACTGGCTGAGCTGCCAGATTTCCTAGATAACAAGGGTAGGTTCGGCAAGGCTTCGCTGTTTTGTTATCTTAATATCTTCAAACTGTATCAAGCTGCCTCAAGTACCCTCAACAGTATCGGGACGGATAAAGATAGCCGACTCGGCACCGAGCTTGAAAAGTTTCGAGGATACAGGAGCGGTTATTTCGGTGCCTGGAAAGAAAAGGACAAAATCACGGAAAAAGCTGTTATCGGTTTTGTTCCTGAAGAAATGACCAGGGAGGTGGCAAAAAGAATCACCGCGGCTCCCGGAAAGGCTGACACCGTCTCTCGTGTTACCGACGACACGCTCCTGTACTATTGGAATAGCCAGCTTGACCTCGATCCTTTCCTGGAGATTGTCAATCTGCTCGGGGGACAGGGGAAAGGGGAACGTAATGATGACATCGTGCAACATATAGCTTCGATCACCGGTTTACAAACAGACGATATTCAAACTCTTGCTGAAAAGAACGTGACTCTGGCCGTTAAATCCATTCCGGAGAACCAGTTCGTGCCGATTCCCTCTTTTATGTTTTCACTCCAGGTACCCGACACGGAGAAGATGAGAAAAGCGGTTGATAACCTTATCGATTACTATTCGATTCCCGTCCGCAAACTCCAGTTGCAAGGGGTGAGCACTCTTACCTGGGGTGGTGTCATGGCAGCAGGTGATTTGCAGCCGACACTCGCTTTTGTCGATGATTATCTCGTTGTGTCGAGTAACCGGGAACAGATAAAAGAGTTTATCAAAATGCCGAAAGGGAAGAAGAATCTGAGCCAGGGAACTCTTTATAAAAGCGTTGACAGGGCGTTGTCCGAAAAAAACAGCTCCGTCGTTTTCTTGAATTTTGCCAAGATTACCGGCTTGTTTAAAGAACTGGTGAGCTGGGGAGGAACGATGATTGCCATCGAGGACAGGGATATCGCATCAAAATCAAAACTTCTGATAGACAGATTAATAAACCCGATCCTGGATGGACTCGCCATGTATTCGGTGGTAGGTATGAGAAAATACGTGGAAGGTGACACTATTGTTTTTGAAACGACGACCATCATTCATCATGGAAACAAATAATATAGAAAAATTAGTAGAGGAATTGCGAGCGATCATTCCATTCAAAGAAGGGACAGAAAAGGGTGATATTGTCCTTGTCATTGCCCAGGACCCTCATTTAATCCTTTATGGACTCGTCACGTCCGTTGAACCGGACAAGACAAGAAAAGATGAATGGTGGCATGTCGGCGTAACCTTTTTTACCATACCGCTGCAAAAAGTCATCTGGACACTGAGAACCGCCCAGATGACCGGCCGGGAAATTTTCACCATGGGCGGAGAAAAGCGTTTTTTTCAAGCCGTAGTACTCGTTGAACCCACTCAACCCCCGAAAGAAAAAATGCCAGTTCAGACAGCCAGGACATCAAGAAAAGCAATGATGAAAAGAATCAAATGAGCCGGTGATGGAAAAAAAACCGTGGCTCGAATCTGATATTATCGAATTGTTCAGTAGTCACGAAACGGAACCTGTTTATGACCTGATCAAAGGCATTGGTGATGACTGCGCGGTAATCAGGCCATCGGACAGGCAGGATCTTGTCGTAACTGCAGACATGCTTGTTGAGGATGTTCACTTCAATAGATCATGGCATCCACCCTTTGCGCTCGGCCGCAAGGCTATGGCGGTAAACATCAGCGATATTGCCGCCATGGGCGGTACGCCACGATTTGCCTTTCTCTGTATCGCCCTGCCGGGTCAGTTGGATCAGGACTGGCTGGTCGCTTTTCGCGACGGCTTTCGCTCGATACTCTCGGAGTATGCTATTACCCTTGCCGGGGGAGATACGGTACGGGGTGCCAAACTGAACATCAGTATTACGCTGTTGGGCTCGGTACCGGCGAGCCGGGCCGTCTTCAGGAAAGGTGCCGGTCCTGGCGACTCTATTTATGTTTCCGGTCACCTGGGCTCTGCCGCCGCCGGTCTGGCCCTCTGCCAGAGTCCTCATGTCTGCTCAGCGCTTGATGAGCGGATGGTACACCCCTTTCTGCAAAGGCACCTTGATCCGACCCCCGATCTTGCCTGCGGCATTCTTTTAGCCCAAAGCGGTTATGTGACGGCGATGCAGGATATTTCTGACGGTATTGCCACGGACCTGGCGCATCTTTGCCGCCACAGCGATGTCGGTGCAGAGATTGACAGTTTAAGGATTCCCGGCCATGAACATCTGCCTGGCATCTGTGCAGCACTTAACCGTAATCCCATGCACATGATGGTTTCGGGAGGAGAAGATTATCACCTCGTTTTCACGGTAAAAGCGGGGGAAGAGCAAGCCCTGGAACAATATCTGGCCGGCAAAACAAACCAGGCGGTGTATCGAATTGGAACCATTACCAGCGGATCGGGCGTGACCCTGTGCACCGGGAAAGGAAAAAAAGACATTACCTTCAAGGGCTACAAACACAGCGGTTCGAATTGAGATATCTAGCGGGGTATGATCAGGTATGTTCCTCAAAACTCAGGTTGATGCCCGGCCGGGACGGTATAAAGCGGCGATACGAGATATGGGGTGCAAGGTCAAGCATCCGTTTCGAGGCTTTCACCAGATCAGTGTCTTTGTATTTGTCTGAAAGGTAGATGATTTCATGTATTCCTGACTGGATTATCACCTTGGTACACTCATTACAGGGGAACAGTCCGACATAAATTCGGCAGGTTCTGAGGTCGGTCGGTATCGCATTAAGAACGGCGTTCAATTCCGCATGACAGACATACGGGTATTTGGTCGAAAGGAATGCTCCCTGGCGATCCCACGGCAGTTCATCATCTGAGCAGCCAATGGGAAATCCGTTATAACCGACGCCGACGATCTTGTTCTGGTCATTGGCAATGCAGGCACCTACCTGGGTGTTTGGATCCTTGCTCCGCTCCGCAGACAACAGGGCTACAGCCATAAAATATTCGTCCCAGGAAAGATAATCCGATCGTTTCTTAATAATTCCGCTCATAGCATGTTACCGAAAGAGGTAGGGAATCCAGTTTTTGATCTCCTTTTCAAGAAGATCCTGCTGCTGCATGGAATCGAGAAAGGCGTTTGCCCCCTGCAGTAATTCGGTGTCGCCTTTCCTGACTGCCCAGGCAAGGTATTCTTCGGTTCCCATGCTCAGAACAGGAACGATCTTGTCGGCCTGATACATTGCGGCGTAATAACAAACGATGGGGGCATCGTAGACAAATACGTCTATTTCCTTGTTGATAAGGCCGTTAACGGCGGCCTGTGAGTTTTTAAAATAAACCACCCGTGCTTTGCTGATGGTGCTGGTTATAAAATAATCGCTGACGGTGCCAGCCACCGATCCTATCTTGTAGTTTTTGTTAAGAATAGAGCCTATGCCGCCGCTGAATCGTTGCTGCTCTTCCAAGCGAACGAGCATGATC
>JAHEMX010000236.1 GCA_024643445.1 Desulfobulbaceae bacterium
GACGGCCCGCCCGCCGCTGTGGTTGATCAGGCCGACGATCTCCTTGTTCACCCTGCCGACCAGGACCATCTCGACAACATCCATGGTTTCGCCGTCGGTGACGCGCATGCCCCGGACATAGCTCGGCTTGATCTCCAGACGTTCAAGCAGCCGATTGATCTGCGGGCCGCCGCCATGGACAATGACGACATTGACACCGACCTGGCTGAGCAGGATGACATCGAGGGCGAACTGGCGCTTGAGATCCTCGTCGGCCATGGCGTGTCCCCCATATTTGATTACCACCGTCTTGTGCCGGAACGCCTGGAAATAGGGGAGTGATTCGATGAGAATCCTGGCCCGTTCAATGCTCTCTTTCATAAGTTCATGCCCCTGTCAACCACCCCGAAAAAAAAGAGAGATGGATAAATTTTGTGATAGGATGATCCGGTAAATCGCCCAATACCTGTATTATCGCAGTTATTCTAATGACTCGGCAACCGTTAGTAAAGTACTCTTTCACCCCCCTTTTACCACTTTGCTTTCCATTCTGCGCGTGGTAGGGTATAACAGGCTCGTTATTTGCAATAGTCGGACTATTTTTCTGCGGAGCAAGGTATGAAAAAAACATTTTTCCTTTATGTATTCAGCATAATAACAGCAATCACCGGTGTCATCTTGCTGCCGCCCAACTCCTATTCCGACGAGCCCCCGATCAATATCGAGGCCGATCGTATGAGTTCTACCGAAGAAACGAACACGATCCTTTTTACCGGTGATGTCTATGTGGAACAGGGGGATCTTGAAATAAAGTCGGACAAGATGACCGTCTATTACGGCGACCAGAAGAAAACAGACGGGAAAAAACCGGTAAAGGCCACCCAGCAGATAGAAAAATTGATCTGTACCGGAAACGTCAAGCTTACCCGGACGGGCTGGCTCGGAACCTCCGATAAAATGGTTTATTTCGCCGACAAACGTTTGGTGGAGCTGTCCGGAAATGCGCAGGCATGGCAGGACCAGAACAAGGTCGCCGGAGAGAAGATCATCTACTACATGGACGAAGGCCGTTCGGAGGTAATCGGCGGCACCAGTGTCACGGTTGGCGGAGAGCAGAAGCCCAAGGAAAAGTCCCGCGTCAAGATGACCATCATGCAGAAATAACACCATTACGACCGGTAATCTAAACGGACTCAACGCACTCTCCCCATGTCACTACTTGAAACAAAAAATATCGTCAAACGCTACGGCAGTCGTACCGTCGTCGACGGGATCAGCCTGCAGGTCAATACCGGCGCAGTTGTCGGGCTGCTCGGACCGAACGGTGCCGGCAAGACAACGACTTTTTATTCCATAGCCGGGTTCATCAAACCAAACAGCGGCAATATCCTGCTCGACGGTGAGGTCATCACCAACCTGCCGATCCACAGGCGGGCCCTGAAGGGAATCACCTACCTGGCCCAGGAGGCCTCCGTATTCAAAAAACTGACGGTGGAGGAAAACGTCCGTATCGTCCTTGAACCGCTCGGCCTTACCAAAAATGAGATAACCGGCCGCATTGACGAGCTGCTCGATGATCTGAATATCGAGCACCTGAGAAATAACAAGGGGCACGCGCTCTCGGGCGGTGAAAGACGCCGGGTGGAGATCATGCGGGCCCTGTCAACCCGGCCGCGATTCATCCTGCTCGATGAACCCTTTGCCGGCATCGACCCGCTTGCCGTCGGGGAGTTGCAGAAAGCGATTTACAACCTGAAGGAGAGGGGGCTGGGGATTTTAATTTCTGATCATAACGTGCGAGAAACACTCCAGGTCTGTGATTTTGCCTATATCGTCAATAACGGCACGGTATTAACAAGCGGCGTCGCCAATGATATCATCAAGAGTGAAGTCGCCCGAAAAATGTATCTAGGCGAAAATTTCCACATGTGATGGTATCGTAAAAACACAGATAGACAAGGAGTGGAAGTTTTTCAGGTGCGAAGGCATACAGGTAGTATGCCGAGTTCCGGAAAAACTTTCACGACGCAGTAGATCGAAGTTTTTACGACGCCAAGCGGGGAACGTATGGCACTTGAACTGAGACAACAACTCAAGCTGACGCAAAAACTGGTAATGACGCCCCAGTTGCGCCAGGCCATCAAACTCCTGCAGCTCAACCGCCTCGACCTGACCCAGGCCCTGCAGGCGGAGGTCGAGCAGAATCCCGCCCTGGAAATTGACACGGACGCCGACAATAACCAGGATGAAAAAGACTACGGCCTGTCCACCACCGTAGAACCCGGTATCGCGTTACATGAGATCAAGATCACCGAACCGGTCGCGCCTTCCGACATCATGCCCGAGACCAACTGGGAAGAGTACGCCAACAATTTCGACAGCAACTTCTCCTTCTCCCGCGAGACGCCGCCGGCCGATGCACCAAGCCAGTTCGATTTCATATCGGAAAAGCCCGGTCTGTCGGCCTATCTGCAATGGCAGCTGGCGCATTGCGAGCTGGATGACGACGAGAAGGAGCGGGCCCTTTTCATAGTCGGCAACCTGAACCGCTACGGCTTCCTCGAGACCAGTCTCGAGGAAATGATAGAGCAGTTTGGCTGCAGCTACGATGACGCCGACTACATTCTCGAGACCGTTCAGGAACTTGACCCGCCAGGTATTGCCGCACGAAATGTGAGCGAGTCGCTGAAACTGCAGCTCGAACGGCTCGACTGTAAAGACCCGCTTGCCAAAATCATCGTCACCGAACATCTCGACCTGCTCGAGACGAAAAACTATAAAATGCTCGTCCGTTTGACCGGCCGGAAACGCGCTGACGTCATAGCAGCTATCGATTTCATCACGACCAACCTCACACCGTACCCGGGACTTCCCTATGCCCAGGAGGCGACCAATTATATCGTTCCGGATGTCTACGTGCAGAAGATCAATGGCGAATTTGTCATCAGGCTAAACGATGACGATATGCCGCAGCTGAAAGTTTCAAGCTATTACCAGGAGCTGCTGCAGGCCGGGCCGGATGCTGCGATGAAAGAATCCAAGAGTTATATTCTCGACAAAGTCAAGAGCGCCGAATGGTTCATCAAGTCAATTCACCAGCGGCAGCGCACCATATTCCGGGTCATGGAAAGCATCCTGAACTTCCAGCGTGATTTCTTCGAGCGCGGTCCGGCCTACCTGAAACCGCTTATCCTCCGTGATGTAGCCGAGGATATCGGCATGCACGAATCGACCATCAGCCGCGTCACGTCAAACAAGTATGCCCATACCCCGCAAGGTATTTTTGAACTGAAGTTTTTCTTCTCGACGGCGATTCCCCGCGACGGCGAGGAATCGCTCGCTTCGGAATCGATCAAGACCCGGATCCGGCAGATGGTGCAGGCGGAAAACAAGAGCAAGCCGCTGAGTGACAGTGCCATTGCCGGCAAACTGGCGGACGATAACATCCAGATTGCCCGGCGTACAGTGGCAAAATATCGAGAACAGATGCAGATACCGCCGGTAAAACATCGGCGAACGGCGCGCTGAATGGTATGAGCCTTCTTGAGCGGGTTTACTATTTCCACGGTGAGTTGAGCCGCAGCCGTTACCCGAACGCCCGCTCCCTGATGCGGGAGTTTGAAATTTCGCTGCCGACCGCCAGGCGGGATATCGCCTATCTGCGTGACCGCCTTCTTGCCCCGCTCGCCTACGACGCGAAAAAAAACGGATTTTTCTACACTGAAAACGATTTCAGCCTGCCCTTTGAAAACAGTCCCCGCATTATTTTCCTGCTCGGCATGCTCAACCGCCTCGCCGAGGAAACCGGACTGAGTGACCTGCCGGAAATCCGCCAGCTGGAAAAACGGATATCCGGCGTCCTGGCCCAGGACTACGGTCATATCCTATCTTCAATCCATTGCGAATGGGTTGAGGTCGAGCACCCTGACCCGCTCATTTTCGATAGTATTATCGAGGCCATCGTCAAAAAACGGCAGCTGGACATCGTCTACCGCAGCCCGCAGAAAAACGAGACATCACGGACCATCGAACCGCTGAAGCTGATCAGCTACCAGGGACGCTGGTACCTTTCGGCCTGGTGCACCCTGCGGAGCGGCTACCGCATCTTTCATCTTGCCCGCATCCAGAAGGCAGAGCGGGGCGGAAGATCCCAATCCGACACACGGCCAGATCCGGATGATCTGCAGCGCTCATTCGGTATTTTCAAGGGTGAACCGCGCTACCAAGCGGAAATCCTTTTCACCGGTACGGCGGCGGAACTGGTGAAGAACCAGCTCTGGCATAAAGATCAGATTATCAGGAAAACAGCCGAGGGGATCATCCTGCTGCTGCCGGTCAGTGACGACAGGGAAATCATGATGAAAATCCTGCAGTACGGTTCGCAGGCGAAGGTGTTGAGACCAGATAGATTACAACAAAGAATCAAGGAAGAGATCTCCCGGATGCACAAAACCTATGCTACTTTGTGAACAGTCATTAGGCCACCTTGAAAAATAGCCTTTAAAAATCAAGGATGCCTTGAATAATAGACTTCATTTTTGAGAGAGTAGAACCCGATTTACAGGAGTATTCTGCGTATTCCAGGGGGGAGTCGCCCGATGGTGTTATTGATGGTATAGCAAAAGATGATATTGAAGATTACAACCAGAACGACAGATGCAACCAGATCAGGTAGATACGTTCCGATCATCACGGCCTGATGAATGTTAAGCATGTTCAGGATGGTGAATACTGGACTATGGATAACAAATATGACAATAGAGTATCTGGCAGTATCAGTGATAAGTTTTAAAACGAAAGTATTCGATAGAGATTTTCCTAGCATTCGAGAGACGTCTAGAATTAATGAAAATATCGACAGTGAGATAACAATGTATAAAAACAACGGCGGATGGCGACTCGGCCCGAGCGAGGTAACACCCGTCTCATTGAGGTAACTGATGATGCCGATCAATATTGCTATGATAATCGTGATCGGTTTCTTGAAGGGGATGCTGTCTTCGGTCACGCTGAACAGAAAACCGATGATACCGATGTTCACGAAACTCAATAACGGAAAGTGAGGATAAGGGTTGCTGCCGCCTATCAGAAGCAGATTGATGATGCCTGGAACAGTAATACCAGGTGACATGTCAAGGCGAACTATAAAATAGTCAATGACAATGATGATCGAAATAATAACCAACGATACGAATTTCTTGTGCTTCACCAGGCCCAGGAACGGTACGAGCAAATAAAATAAGGCGATATATTCGAGAACCGACATGTACAACGTTGCATTTGCGAATGCCTGGTCTGCCTTCCCGGCACATGCATAGGTGATGTAAACCAACGAAAGGTAAATCAGTATCCACACATTAATTTTTAGGAATTTTCCTGCTCCATAAGCAAAACTAAATGGCTTTATGGGCAGAAGGATGCCGGTAATGTAGCCGGACATGAGAACAAATCCGGCAGTATTCCATTGCAGGCCCCCTCCAAACCCATGCGGGAAGAAATGGGCAAGCATAAACGAAAATATCAGAAAGAATTTGGCAATATCTAAATGCAGAAATCTTTCTTTTGTCTTTGTTTGTATTGAACTAATTGTACTACTCCAGCTGTTCATCCTGGTATTTGATAGATGGCAGTATTCGCTATTTGTGATCCAAACTTCAACCTATGAATCGTTGTAAATTTTCGGATCGGAGATTTAGCGATAACTATCAGATTCAGTAGAATCAGACAATCATAAGATGTCGGATTGAGTCTCGATTTTGACAGAATAGGCCTCAGATGTGTCCCTGTTTTGTCAACAGTCCAAAAGCAACGTTCTTCTTTATTTTACAGGCCACCTTGAGAATCGCTGTTATCCCTCAATTACAAAGAATCAGAAGACCTTTCATCCATCCACTTTTCAATGGTTTGACAGATATAACGGGCCACTGGCAGGGGCGCCAGATATTTGTCGAAAACTTTTTGGTTGTGGTCCCGGATGTCTAGCCATCGCTCCGCGTCAATGCGCTGGAGTATAGATTCCAGGTCGGTCCACTCGTTCCTGTTATAAAAAATTTTGATAATTCTCTGGCCAGGACCACACCCCAACATTTTCAATATACTTTATCATCTCTTTTTGGTTTTATCCAAAAAATTGTCCATTCATACTGGCGTTGCGGAAGGTTGCTGTGTCT
>JAHEMX010000237.1 GCA_024643445.1 Desulfobulbaceae bacterium
GCAGAAAGACCCTCCCCCTGATAAACGGGTATATTCAAGGTACCCTTTATTCTTTATCCAGATGTTTTTGTATTCTCTTGCGCAGGTGCTTCGAAATCTCTTTACCCCGATAGCTGATTACCGTTGCCGGGCAGCGCTGAAACATCCGTTCGGCCACCGAACCGGTAAAGAGACTGCGGATGTCCCTGTTCTTTATACCCATCACCACCGTGTCGATATTTTCCTCAACGACCAGCTGCAGCAGTTTTACAGCAGGGTTGCCTATCTGGAATGAGAATGAAACCGTATCAGCAGCAAGCCCCACCCTCTCCAACAGACCAGCCATGACTTTACGGCGTTCCTTCTGAAGAGTCTGCAGATAGTGTTCTGCATCGACATTGTAGCCAAATGAGGAGATTTTCTGAATAGATTCCAGGTCTCGCTCGTTGATGACATTGACAATCAGCAGCTTCGCCCCGAATGGTTTGGATAATTCAGCCGCGTAGCGCAGGATGCCCTCAGAATTCTCGGAAAAGGCCAGGGGAACGAGTATGTTATGAATCATGATAGCACCTTGTTGTAACAGTCAAATTTTACTGAACGGCGTAGGCTGTCCCGCTGCTTGTTCGTCCGCCGGCCTTTTTGATTCTGCTTTTTTGAGAAAACCAGACCAGGACAAGCAAGGCGATGGCCGAGATGAACATCAGCTGTTTGGGTGGCCGGTCGGTAAGCACCTGAAAATTGACAACCTCCTGGTCAAAATCGATGCGGGCCTTTTGCGCGGCGCTTCCGAATACAACATTGTCAATGAAGATCTTGCCATTTTCGGAACGGGTACTCATTCCCAGCGCCTGCAATCGCTCCTTGGTACTGCCCTGGTCGCCGACTGTCAGGGACACCACCATTTCGAACTCCTTGCCACTCATCTTTTCACCCTTCAGGGTCAGACGCAATTGCTCGCCTGGCGGCACATGTTCGACAAATTGCGCCAGCTCCGTCGCCGGTCGAATCTCCAGCTCCGGGTAGATTTGATCCCAGAAATAACCGGGGCGAAACAAGATAAAGGCCGCCGCCATTAATGCCCCTGTTTCCCACCACCTATTTCGGGTCAGCATATAGTTCTGGGTTGCCGAGGCAAAGGCAAGCATAGCTATAACGGCACCGCAGACCACTACAATAAAATGCAGAGCAGATCCTATCCCGATCATCAGGAGTTCATTGTTGTAGATAAAAACAAAAGGCAGAATTGCCGTGCGGATATCATACATAAAGCCCTGTACACCGGTGCGAATGGGATCTCCTCCCGAAATACCTGCGGCAGCAAAGGCAGCCAGACCAACCGGCGGTGTATCGTCGGCGAGAACGCCAAAGTAAAAGACGAACAGGTGAACGGCAACGAGAGGGATGAGCAATCCGTTCTGTGCCCCGAGGCTCACAATGACCGGGGCCATGAGGGTCGAAACGACGATATAATTGGCGGTGGTCGGTAATCCCATGCCGAGAACAATACTGAATAATGCAGTAAATATCAGGGTCAGGTTCATGTTACCGAGCGATATCAATTCAACGAAGTCGGTCATCACCAGGGCAATACCGGTAAGAGTGACAGTGCCTACGATGATGCCGGCAGCAGCTGTCGCCACACCGATCCCGATCATGTTTCGGCCTCCGGCAACCATTCCGGAAATAACGTCGTCAATGCCGCGGCGAAAACTGAACTCCTCGCTCCGTATCTTTCTGAAATACCCCTTGATCGGTCTTTGCGTAGCGACGATAAGCAGCAGCAGCACCGTCGCCCAGAAAACCGACAAGGCTGGAGAGAACTGTTCCACCGTCAGGCACCACATGAGCACTACTACCGGCAGGAGGAAGTAGAGCCCTGCCTGGGTGGTTGGACCGAGATCCGGAAGTTCGGTCATCTCCGTTGTGAGTTCCAGCTCGGGAACCCGGCTGGCAAGATAAAGCAGGAAAAAATAGGCCAGAAGAACAATTACCGAGATGATATAAATCGCTGCCTCACCCGTTGCGGTTTTTATCCAGCCAAGTCCATAATAGGTAACTGCGCCGGTAAGGATGGTACCGAGAAAAACGAAGACGATGCTGTACAAGGTTTGGGCCAGGGTCTTTTTGTGTTTTCTTTCCAGTCCCTTGAGGCCCATTTTGCAGGCCTCGAGATGAACGATATAGACCAGGGCGATATAGGCGATTATTGCCGGCAGGAAGGCGTGTTTAATCACTTCCAGATAAGAGATGCCGACGTATTCGACCATCAGGAAGGCCGCCGCCCCCATAACCGGTGGGGTAATCTGACCGTTCACCGAGGAAGCGCATTCGATACCGCCGGCCTTTTCCGCCGTGAAGCCCACCTTTTTCATCAGCGGGATGGTGAAAGTTCCGGTGGTCACCACATTGGCGATCGACGAGCCGGATATCATTCCGGTCATTGCCGAGGAGAGCACCGCCGCCTTGGCGGGGCCACCGCGCATATGACCAAGCCCGGCGAAGGCGACGCGAATGAAATAGTTGCCCGCACCCGCCTTTTCAAGCAGGGAACCGAAGAGAACGAACATGAAGACCATGCTGGTTGAGACTCCCAGAGCGACACCAAAAACGCCCTCGGTCGACAGCCAGTAATGCGACATGCCCTTGGTGAGACTCGCCCCCTTATGGGCGATAACGTCGGGCATGTGCTGTCCGGCGAAGGTATAGATGATAAAAAGGGTGCCAATCACCATCAGGGGCGGACCGAGAGCACGGCGCGTGGCCTCGAGGAGCAGGATAAGGCCGACCACGGAAACCACCAGATCAAGGGTGGTAGGATTTCCCGGACGCGCAGAGAGCCCGGCGTAATTAAGGTAAATGTAGGCGGCGGCAAAAGCGGCAACCAGGGCCAGTATCCAGTCCTGTAAGGGGATATGTTTTGTCGGTGATGATTTAAAAGTCGGAAAAGCAGCGTAGGCCAGAAACATGGCAAAGGCCAGATGAATGGAACGGGCCTCCGTGTCGTTGATCACAAAAAAATTCAGGGTGAAGGGCAGAGGAGAAGAATACCAGAGCTGAAAAAGGGACCAGAGCAGTGGAATGGTGAAAAGGACCGCCCTGGAAAATTTGTCTTGCGGAACCCGACCGCCGGTATCGGCATCGGCTACCATTTTTTCCAAACTTTTAGCGTCTGGAATTTTTTCGTTCTCAGTCGGCATATATTCAGCTCCTCTTAGGCGTGTTTCTTATCCTTTGAGTGTTCAGTGACAGGGACTATGCAATATTTTACACAAGGCAACCGATCAAGCATAAGAGGTTCCCTGCCAATCGGGCAGGGGCAGAATAGAAGACAGCCTATCCTGCCCCCGTTTTCTCATCGGCTTACATCAAACCGGCTTCCTTGTAGTATTTAATCGCCCCTTCATGAAGGGGTGCGGACAGACCATATTGGGTCATCTGCTTTTTATCCAGATTGGCAAAGGCCGGATGAAGCTGCTTGAACTCATCAAAGTTCTCAAAAACGGCCTTAACCAGATAGTAGACCGTGTCGACGGGAACTTTTTCGGAAGAGACGAAGGTGGCACTGACACCAAAGGTTTTAGTGGCATCAGGATTGCCCCGGTACATACCGCCGGGTATGGTGGCGTCACTATAATAGGGATTGGCGGCAATCAGCTCGTCGACTTTCGGGCCGGTGACATTAACCAGGACCGAGTCACAAGCAGTCGTGGCTTCCTGGATGGAACCATTGGGATGACCAACCGTATAGACAATGGCATCAACCTTATTGTCGCAAAGGGCGCTGGATTGTTCGGCTGCTTTCAATTCGGAAGCAAGTTTGAAATCACTCATTGTCCAACCCAATTTGGCCATAACAATTTCCATGGTGCTGCGTTGACCGGAGCCGGGGTCACCGATATTGACCCGTTTTCCCTTTAAATCCTCAAACTTCTTGATGCCCGAATCGGCCCGAGCCACAACGGTGAAAGGTTCCTGGTGCAGGGAGAATACGGCTCGCAGGTCGGCACTTGGCCCTTTGTCCTTGAATTTATTCAGCCCCTTGAGAGCATCGTACTGTACATCGGACTGGGCAACACCGAAATCGAGCTCACCGGCGAGGACAGCATTGACATTATACACCGAGCCACCGGTACTTTCGACGGTGGCACGAAGGCCATGTTCCTTTTTCCCCTTGTTGACAAGACGGGCAATGGCTCCACCGGCCGGATAATAAACTCCGGTTACACCACCCGTTCCGATGGTGATGAATTTCTGGTCGGCATGGAGATTTTCAGGTGCCGCGGTTAACGCCATAACGAAGCAGGACATCATGGCAACAGCCAGTTTGCTTGTGATCTTCATACAGTTTCTCCTTGTGATGATGATTGATGGTGGATGTCCTGAAAGGACATTGCTTCTCGCCGCGAACCTGACCTCACGGACAAAGCCCCCTTTAAAGAGTGCTGTGCGGCTTTATTCCAGTGCTGCTGAAGGCAAAATCACCACCTGCCCTTCAAGTATGCTCCGCAACAAATCAGCGCAGCCATGGGTAGCCATGAGTAAACCACTGCCGACTTTTCTCATACGGCCGCAGGCAACGACATGTATTAGACATATAAGCACAATTTATGATCCAGGCAAAGAGGTAATAGGTGCTGGTGGAAGGAATTTGCTTTTCAAGGCATTTCTAAGAAAAAGAGTGAAACCTCGATCAGCCGCCCTTGCGCCAAATCCTAACAGAGAGGAACCCTCCAGTCAACAGACAGGGAACGTGCCCGTTCACGAAACCCGAAAACCATCGGTATAATCAGTTTCCCCTATTTCAGACGTTATGTGCGCTCAGCAATGCGATTATCGGGCTGATTGCCCCCTGCTGCACTTCATTTATACGGCCCAACGCATCCCGGCCACGGCTGAAAATAGCGGGCTCTGCTTGACAAAGACGGTGCATGGTTGTAATGAGAACCATATTTCAGGGAGTTGAAGTGACTGGAAAGAGCCGACTCTATCCTCCAGCCTGCGTTGCACATGTCCCGCCGTACCGTACGTGTTGGCCGCCATAGATGACTCTCCACCGGCCTGGTATCCTTGTTGCGCTATCGTCTCAATGGTTTTCCGGCCACCTGAAAACAAAATTGAGAGAACGGCGGTAATTATTATGTCGATTCTTTCCAACCCGCTCTTTATTGCAGACGTAAAAAGACACGAGGCGCTATCGGATGGTCCCTGAAGACGACGAAATACTGTTCACCAATTTCACCTATAACCCTGATTATTATTATTTTTTATATATTGGTGAACTCAAGGCCTACAGCCTGAACTATTTCGTTCAGGAAACACTGGCCCGCAGAATTACCACGCGACCGATCCGATTCATCGCCATCATTCCTGATATCTGTATCCAATATAACTATGCCAATATAATCGTTATCAATCCCCGCGGAGAGGAAGAGTTTATTTCCGATCACGCCTTCGTGCAGCAGGGTACAGCGCCGCGCAAAAGCTGGCGAATCAGCATGGACCGGTTTATGAGTGCCGTCTCAAATAACAACGCCATCCGGAAACTGATCGACAAGATTCTCGAGCGGCAAAACCAGCTCTATATCAATCTCTACGAGAGTGTCCTGGAAATGACCCTGGACCAGATAGAGCATGTTTCCATTCTCGGCCCGGACAAACATATTGCACGGCAGTTTAATAACAAGATCACCCAGTACAAGGCACTTGAGGGCCTTGTACCTCTTGCCGAGCACCGCATCTGTGAGGACAGGAACTGCCTGCTGCGGACCACGGCCGGACTGCGTGAAAGCTGGACCGACGGGATCTTTGTCAGTGGCGCCTATTCCGCCGCCGGCATCAATTCAGCGGTAACACACAACCAGGCGCAGGTTGAGCAGCGGTTTGCCGGAACAAACGATGTCTATCTCATTTCCCGCTTTATCCCGCATCAGCTTGACCCGACGGTTCTTGCCGTTGTCGCCAACGAGAACGATGTCTACATAGCGGGCATAGCAGATCAGGTGATTGTGGATGGTAACCGCTTTATCGGCTCGAAATATCCGACGACGGCAAACAGCATGCAGCAGCAGAAGCTTTATGAATACACCGTTATGGTCGGCAGAATG
>JAHEMX010000238.1 GCA_024643445.1 Desulfobulbaceae bacterium
GGGGTTCCCTTTGTCACGATTTTGGAGGTGGCAGCATCAGAAAAGGTCGATGTCCTGGTACTCGGCAACAAAGGCAGGGGGAATGTTCTCGGAACGCTTCTCGGATCAACCGCCGAGAAGGTTTTCAGACATTCGCCCGTGCCGGTTTTGAGTGTCAGGGACAGTGCCCGATTCGGTCGCCAGGGCTGACCGGCAGGGTCGGTGGTGAATACGATTTAGACATAATGTCAAACATTATGAGTCTCTTGCAAAATGGTCTTTTGGCCCAAACTCGGTGTTATGCTCAAAATTTTATCCTCGGAATAGTAAGTATATGCACCCCATGGGCACTTCTTTCAGGGCGTCTACGGTAAAATTTTTCGCATGTCTTGATTTTGATTGATAAACCTCATTTTGCAAGAGTCTCATTCTGTCTTAGTTTCCACCCAGCGTCCTCAGAATCGCCAGCGCCTCGACTAATCCTATTTGGCTGTCCTCATTACAATCGCTGGTGAGACTGGGGTTCACGGCCACGCCGGATACGACCTGCAGCGTCTGGACCAGATCGTCCAGCTCAACCCAGGTATCGTCGGAGACATCCCCGCACATCGGCACCGGGTTGGTCTGGGCCACATATTCGTCGTAATTTGTCGTGCCGTCATTATCGGCATCTCCGTTTCTGTCATCGTTGCCTATCACGAAGCCGAGACGGTATTCGTATGCATCGGGTAATCCATCGCCGTCGCTGTCGCCGCCGTCGCAGGCATCACCGATACCGTTCTTAGGATCAGTAGAGTCCGCCTGGTCTGCATTGGCCACCGCCACACAATTATCACAGACATCGCCGACACCGTCGCCGTCACCGTCCGCTTGATCGGCGTTTGCCACGCCAATACAGTTGTCAACGCTGTTCATCACACCATCATGATCGCTGTCTACCAGAGGATCCAGGTCCAGTTCCTGCACGAGCCCCTTTTCACCGATCACCACCATCAGCACCGGAGCCAGGTCCTGGTTCAGGAAGACGCTGGCGTCATCTCCCGACCTCGCCGATCCCGGTTCCCGCGGATCGATCGCATCTATCGGCACCCTCAGGATAAAGTGATCGCCGGCCCTGGGATTTTCTCCCCGGGTATAGGAGGCGACCACCTGGGCATTAACCTCGAGCATAACATGGTTGACCCCCAACGGAAGTTCGCCGAAAATGATGTTGTCCGGCTCCGGAATCCGTGCATTCGTCATCGTTATCAGCAACAACACCAGAGGCGGTGTAAGACATACACCCTTGAGAGACCTGTAGCTTTTCATGACTTCACCGTTGATTCACGTTATTATTTGCCGGTATCCTGCAATGCCGGTGGCCTGTTGATTTGTCCATTGCTGCTTTGTGCGGCTGTTTTCGTCCCATTTGCAGGTCGGCGCTCTGCCGTACTGCTGAATTCGGCAGTCAGCACTTTTATCTGCTTGGGGTCAATCTTCACCGAAGTATCGGACATAATGGTGGCAATGTATTGGCGACGTTTTGTGTCGAGTTCATCCCGCCTGATCCGCTGCCTGATTTCTTCTGCCACCTCATCGATTGTTCTCTCCACTGCAGCGCGACGACTCACCAGCATGACAATATGGAAGCCTGACGATGTGGTGATGATCTGCTCGTGCACCCGACCCTTTTGCGTGAGGGCAAAGGCTGCTTCAACAAGGGCGGGATCGAGCCCTTTCGGGTCGCCCTTGTTGTCGAAAAATCCGGTGTCGCCAAGCGGATAAAGGGGGTGCTGGTCTGAGTACTGCCTTACCAGCTCGGTAAAACTGTTCCTGATGCCCTCCTTTTTGAGCGCCTCCTGCAGCAGCAGTTCAGCCTGTTTCATTTTCTGCCTGCGCAATTCGGCATCGGCATCTTTATCTACAGCAATAAAGATATCCGCGAGCCTGACCTGCTCGGGCCGGGCATATTCTTTTTGGTGCTTCTCGTAAAAGTCAGCAATTTCCTTCTCACTTATCTCCCTGGTGATGACCGGATCAACCACCTCTTTTTCAAGAAGTGCTGCACCGAGCAGCTTCTCGATCCCGAGTCGAATCTCCGGATCCTCTTCCAGCTTGAGCCGCCTGGCCTCAATAGCCAGGGCTCTGCTGGTCACCAGTTCCTGCAGGTAACGCTTGATCTGATCATCGTTCACCGGAGCGGCAGCACTCCTCTGCCTGTCTCCGACATACACCCGCAGATCGTTTGCAGAAATTTCTTCATCACCGACTCTGGCGACGGTGGGACCACTGTCGGCTTCCTGTTTGCCTTTTTGCGAGCGGTTACAGCCGCTCGCTGCCAGGGCAAGAAATATGATCAGCAATCCTGCGATAAAATACGGTTGTTTCACACCACGCTCCTTATCTATCTAATTGCCTGAATATCCATAAGTTTCAAAGAATATCTTGATATCGGATATGCCATAGCCACTGCGCGTGCCGTCGCCACCCCAGATTTCCGGTCCCTCGATAAAGGTATCGAGTCCCTCGTCGGCATCGTAGAGCAGACTGCGGCCGGGGATGATAAGCAGCCATTTCGAGTTCCAGACCGAGCGGCCGATCAGCCGGCTGTCATAGAGAATCTCGGATTGGTTCAGGTAGCCGCTGTCGTGATAGGCCCGGAAATCGGAATGCCGCCTGATCGCAAACATCTCGTCGTAGATGGTGTCCACCGACGGTATCCATCCTGGATTGTTCTCCAGTTCGCTGTTGATGATCGGAAATGGTACCGGCAGCTTCTGGTCGATCACCTGCCAGGTGCGTATCTCCCTGGTGTAATATGACGGCGTACGCAGTATGTCCTCGCCAACCGGAACCAGGTAGATCCGTGGCGTCTGGGCCAGCCCGACCGCGTTGTAGTTGGAGAACCAGACACCAACCGAACGCACCTTGGTGGCGAAATTGGTGGCGGAATAGTAGGAATCTCCGCCGCCGAGCGGCCACTCGAAGAAATTCAGCCCCGAGGTAACCGTGGTGGTGAACGGAATGACAATACCCGGCTGCGGGATGCCCTCTTCGGCAAACGGCCGACAGAACCGCCTGAATTCAGGAATATCCCAGAGGTCGTCGACCCGGTGCTGCTTGAGTGCCCGACGCCAGGTCTCGTTCGATGTTTCATCCATCTTCACCCGGAACAATTCCTGTCTCAGCGAAAAGCGGTTGGTCTCGATCTGCGGGTTGTTGAAACCGAGCTGCGGTTTGAGTACCTGGAAGTTCTGGTACATCCGCTTCAGCGGATCGGCAAGACCGGACCCGAGCAGCGGCTGGCCGTTGTCAAACATGCCGATGGTGCGTTTGCGGACGATATCGGTCAGGAAGCGCTGTCCGGCCATGGTCTCACCGTCGAGCAGCGTCGTCTCGTAATCGTAGGCCTTGGCCGCCAGGTAGGTATAGAGCCCGGCCAGGTCGAACTGTGCCCGGTATTTCTGCAGGGCGTCGTTCCTGAAGATCCGGAAGCTCATATCCTTGTAGCGGTAGTCCTGGATCTTGGCTGCCGTCTGCTTGCGGAAGCGCAGCCGGTCCTGCATGATCCTGACCCCTTCAGCCAGCAGGGCGGCATAACGCTGGACCGTCTGCTTCATCGACTCGTGAATATTGTCGAGTTCAAGCCGCAGCACGGCCTCGGAACGGACGAGTTTTTCCAGCTCGAGGATCAGCCGGTCGTCGGCAAAATCCCCCCGTACGGAAACCAGCTTGATATTGGTCAGCGCCGACTGGTTTTCCTTGGCATGCTGGTTGCTGAGCTGCGCGAGATAGTCCGAATCAGATTCGCTTGAAAAGGCTTGCGCCACGATCTGGGCGGCTCCCATCGCCGCTGCGCGGAACCCGGAGGTCAGATCAAACGAAAAGCCTGCCGACAGGGGGAAGGCCGCCGCAATGACATTTCCGACCTGGAGCGCGATTGTTGATTCCAGTGCATGACTTTTCTGGTTGTCATAGGCAGAGGTGATAGCGTCATTCAAGCTGACCTGCACTTGAGTGTCCTCAGACAGGATTCTCAGCTCCTCACTGCTCAGGAACTGCTGGGCTTCGATCAGATCCACCTGATCGGTAATATCGAGGAGCAGGTTGTCATACTCCTTCAAGGTCTGTTCGTAGCGGCCGATCAGCTGCAGCAGGTCCGTCTGGGCGATCTGCAGCCTGCCCGGAACCTGCCGTTTTGACAGCCATTCCGGTGGCTTGACTATGCCGTAACGATAGTCGGTATCGAGATAGTACTTCACCTCCTTTGGCGCGCCTTTGATTATCTGGCCGTCATCGGTTACCTCGTCGTGATTCTCGAAAATCCTGGTGATCACCCGCGGCACCGTCCCGGAATCCCCGATGAACTGGGACGTCTCCGTATACATGTAGTGATAGAGATCCGGTCCGGACTGGCAGTATTCGGTGGAGTAGGTCCTGCCAGGGCCGCAGTCGTCCGGATAGGGCCGGCCGTAAACCTCGACCAGCCGGTTGTTGTAGTCATGTTCCATGTTATCGATATTGTTCTTGAAATCGTCCAGACTGTCCTGCTGCCGGCGCAGCAGGTTGGAACTCTCGTTGGCGTAATTGAATACCGCCACGGCGTTCTGCATCGCCTCCAGAGCCCGCTCGTAGATCTGCTCGAAATGGGTCTGACCGGCGGCTACCGCATCCGGATCGATATCGAACGGCACCGCTCCCTTGGCAACGCCGAGCGGGTTCAGCCCGAGATCGGCGTTGTTCATCTGCGCCTCGATCTCGCGATAGTGATCAGCCACTTCCGCTAGTTCAACGACCGTCGAGCGGTCCACCTTCTGAATGCCTTCGACGATACGATACAAGGCAACATCAATGGTCCAGCCGGCAGTCGGCGGTGTGGCGAAGGTAAGCTCGGTATAAAAGGTCTGCGGATCCTCGCCAATGGTGTAGTCAATTCCTTCCTGCTGCAGCAATCCCTCACTGGGACCGCTGCCATCTGCGTCCAGGTAGACCTTCAGGTAGTTCACGCCCGGCCGGTAGATCATCCTGTCCGACAGGACGAATACGGTCCTGCTGCCGTCACCCAGCAGGATGGGCGTCGTCTGTTTGGTTGGCACATTCTCACTGCCGGCTGGCGGCAGGATCGCGTTGCCGACCACCCAGTCGAACAAGGCGCCCTGCCCGCTGCGGCGGGCCCAGCCGTCAAGGCCCCAGGATCGGTTTTCGTCCTGGTCCCGGTAGCCCTGCCATTGTCCTTCCGGATCCTCGACGTAGTTCCGACGATAGGTCAGGTTCACCAGCTCGCTGCCGGTGCGTGCCTTGGCCGCCGCGGCAACGGCGAACTTGCGCTCGTCACGGTAGTCGACGAGCACCGGAGTCTGCTCTACCAGGATAGCCTCGGCTGCCGGTACCCAGGTGAAATCGGGACTGGTCAGCAGATTGTAATACGACTTGATCGCAGACAGGTAATATCCCCAGGCATCGCCATGCCCCATCGGGTACTGGATCATCGCGTCAAGCTCGTTGAGTTCACCGTCCCCGTTGACATCGTAGATATTGTAGTTCTCCACATAGGCGGGTTCACCGTCACCGAGCGTGAAGTTCCACACGTATCGGTTATAAAAGGGTCTTACCCCCTTTTCCGGCCTCCCCCTGAGCAGCACCAGTTCTTCATCGAGCAGGGTGTCGGCCTGGTTCTCGAAACTGAACATGGACGATGCCCGGCTGCCGAACACTCCGTCCTCGGTACTGAAGCCGATGGTCGGATCGAGCGCGTCGCCGTAATTGAAATTGCCAAGCAGCATGTAGAGATCGGCGATGCGGTTGGCGGCAAAGAGGATGGCCTTGTTGAGATCGAGCTGATCCTCGTCGCCGGCCAGCACGATGGCCCGGTTCAGCAGGGTCTCGTAGGTCTCGATGATGCCGATCTGCTGCAGGTTCGCCGGATCGGAACTGAGGGCGATATCGCCCTCGTAATCGGCGCCGGCCAGGCTGATCATCGAGGCCAGCGTGTCAACCTCGGTCAGGCGGAAATCCTTGACCTTCTGGTCGAAGAGGTTGATCTTTTTCATCACCCGCTTGACCCAGCCCTCGTAAAGCTGCGGCCTGGTCCACTGGCTGAGCTGGGTGCCGATGT
>JAHEMX010000239.1 GCA_024643445.1 Desulfobulbaceae bacterium
AGAGCTGCATACTGGTCAAGTGCTCGAGGCTGCGAGGCTCGAGAAGGTCGAAAATGGTAACTTCCCTGCAGGCGAACATGATCAGCCGTGTCTTCATGGCAGAGCGCTGCATTTTGACCCGATAGTTGTTCTTGCCCGTCTCCTTCTTGTCGATGGCCCAGACCACCTTGCCCGTCTTTTCGTCAAAGCGGTAGCCCTCGATGATCAGCTTGTCGAAGACATTCTTTGCATCGGCAATGCCCTTGTAGAAGAACATGCCGTTGCTGTGCACGGTGGCGTAGAGTCTGGCTATGCCCTGATAGGAGAGAAGAACGGTACCAGTGGCTGGATAGTTGGCGAACAGTTCACCCTGGAGGAGCAGGTTACTGGTGCCGCTGACGCTTGAAAATCCGTTGCGGGGGAACATCTCGGCGTGCAGGGCCGGTGCGCCGGACGCTCCCGCAATCATCCGGGTGAGAATCTGGAACTGATCGTCGAGATAGGCGTAATCTATGCTTTCGGCGCGGTCCCATGGCGTGCCCCAGAGTGATCTGCTGTCACCGATGGTAACGAGGCTGACGCCGATATAACCGGCCAGGGAGCTCACCTCACCGCCAAGAAAGGGGCGGTCATGAAAGTAGGAATCCCAGGAGTTCAGTCTGCTCGGGCGCAGGGAATCGATATAGCGGGCGCTGCCGAACGGCTCGGGTGCTGCCCGCTGAAACACGTCGGCGATAGTACTGAAAATGCCGGTGCGGTTTATCCTTGGCCTGAGGCGATAGAGCCAGCCACGATCAAAGCCGCCGATGCCCTCACCATGACTGGAGAGATGCAGCGAGAGAATTGCCGCAATCGTATAATCACGAGTCAACTGCCTGAAATCAAGGGCAGACTCCAGAGCGGCGAGCTCTTCCTGGCTGTCCGTGATCGAGTCACTCAGTGTCTGGCGAACATCCGGTAAAAGAGCCTGCAGCAGGGTCTGCTCCTGCGGCTCCATCTTGTCAAAGGATGTCATCCAGCCGATACGCCTGAGTGCAAACCGCTTGCCCGCAAGTTGCTCGATGAGCTGGCGGTTGACGGTTCCCGATTGTTCCAGGCGCAGGTTCATCAATTCTCGGGACAGTTTATCTATTTCAAATTTCAGATCATTTTCAAGGGCGGCAAGCAGGATAGCGTCGCGTTCCTGGTCACTGGTCAGGGGAAAGGAGAGCTCATCGAGCAGGCTGAGCGTTTTTTTCGTCTGCCTGATCGTTTTCTGCAGATTGCGACGAAGATCCCTCAGAACCGAGGAACGCTCCTGCATGCTCCAGATCAGATCGCGCATGCCGTGCAGAGACTGGGCGTGTCCACTGGTGGCGACAAGCAGAATGGAGCGGGAAGGGGGCGTGGCGGCGAAGATTTCAGCGAGCTTGAGCAGATTTGCCACCGAAACCGCCTCATCCGCCCCGGGTGAGCGCCCGGCGACGTGACTGGTCGCGTCATAAAACGCCTCGATGATCAGCAGCTCTTGCTGGAGTTCCTGATGACTGCCCCTGATCAGGCTGTAGATGTTTTTGCCGGTTTTGTTCTGCCAGGAGATTTCTGAGCGTATTTCAGCCCGGTCGCGGATCAACCCGTTATTGTCCCCGCTGAGTTTGCCGAACAGGGCCAGAGCTTCGCTCTCTTCCATCCAGAAGCAGGGGAACTGGATTGGCGAGAGTTCTTCTTTTTCCCTGAAAAAACTGTTGGCCGTTGTCACGCCGCGGTCAATAAAAATAATGGCACGAGCCCCCAGTGACACTGCCGTGAGCCAGTTTCGACCGGAATTGAAATCCATCAAAAGAATGGCATCCTTGATCAGTTTGCCGTCCATATTATTGAGATCACCCTGCTGAACCCAGTAGAGCGGGCCGCTTACTATTCCGTCGGTTGCTTGCGGAGTGACGGCGTTGTTCATCAGCGGTCGCAGGGGAACGTCTCGGTTGTCGAAGTGCAGAGAAGCGCCCGTCACCTGTCTGACGGGGATCTGGAACGCATAGGTCTGCGGTGAAAGACCGAGTTTTTCCAGATAATCCGTTATGTACGCGGCTGCCTGCTCATTGCCCTCTGTTCCGCTGCTGCGGTCAGGGTAACTGCTCAACTCCCTGATAATCGATCGCAGATCACCTTCTGGTGCCGCAATGGCCGGAGAAGACAAGACAACGCTTTGTGCCAGGAGTATGGCGAGAATAAGTATTCCTGGAAGGGAGGCGGGTTTATTCATTCCTATTCGAGCCCGCCGGTCCTGATTTCAAGCTCCGAGCGCTCCTGGATCTTATCCACCCTGCCGTCACGGATCCATATTACCTGGTCGGAAACGTTGAGCATCTTATAATCATGGGTAGCTGAGATAACGGTTACGTTCCGGTTGCTGCTCAGTTCCTTGAGCAGATCTATGATATCCTCTCCTGTTTTCAGGTCAAGATTACCGGTCGGTTCATCGGCAAGTACAATTGCCGGACTGTTGGCCAGGGCTCTGGCGACCGCTACCCGCTGCTGCTGACCGCCGGATAGCTCGGTTGGCTTATGGGCATGCCTGCCCTCCAGGCCGACCTGCTTGAGCAGATCCATGCCGTGTTCAACGGCATCGTCGTTGGACATACCGGCAAAGGTCATCGGCAGGGTGACATTTTCCAGGGCTGTCATGACCGGAATAAGGTTGAAGGTCTGGAAGATATAGCCAATCTTTCGGCAGCGGAGCCAGGCGAGTTCGTAGGCATCGAGCTGGGCGATATCGACTTCGTCGATGAACACCTTGCCGGTGGTCGGTTTATCGAGTCCGCCGATCATGTTGAACAGGGTAGATTTCCCCGATCCGGAAGGTCCCATGATGGAAAGATATTTCCCTTCCTCTATCTCAAGGTCGATGCCTTTGAGTACCTTGACGACGATTTTACCAAGGTCGAAATCTTTTGTTACCCCGCTTACCCGTACAATGGTTTTTCCGGTCATTACTATTTTTCCGATGAGTGATGGTGAAATCTTTTCATTGATCGACCCGCATGGCTTCCACCGGCTGCATCCTGGCAGCAATGATGGCCGGATAGATAACCCCTATGAGGCTCAGGCCCGTTCCGGTGACAATGGCAAGAAGCAGTGAGTAGCCGACTGCAGGCCAGGACACGGTTGCAACGGCACCTGTTCCGAGCGTTATTGTCGATGAAACAGCCGCTGTCAACATGCCAAGAAGTGCACCGGTGATCGAGCCGGCCAGTCCCTGCATCAGCGCTTCCAAAACGAAAAGGCGCACGATAAAACGGTCAAGGGCCCCTAAACATTTCATGGTCCCGATTTCTCGGAAACGCTCGGTGACGGACATCAGCTGCGCATTGATAATGCCAACGATGCAGACCAGCAGGGAGAGGATAACGATCCATCGTTGTTTGGCCGAGGTGGCGATATTGGCGCCACCCGGCACAACATCGTACCCGGCCTGCACAAGTATCTCGTAGGCTGCGACATCGCCGCTCGCCAGCATACCCTGGGCAAAATCGTCACAGGTTTGCATGTAACAGAGAAAGGCCACGGCCAGCACGAGACTCATGGTGGTAACAAGTGATCTGAAAAAACGGACGCGAATGGATTGGAAGGCTATTTCCAGTGATTTTCTGAATGGCAGGGCAATAAGACGCTTCATATCTTACAAGGGAAGTGAATCCAGCTCTTGTTGTCTGGGGCTGCCCTGAATAATTGCCATTTCGCCGGATCTCTGCGTTATGCTTGAAATATCATCCTCGGAAGAGTACCGAGGTAGCCAAATGACATTTCTTCCAGTGCGCCTGGCGGCAACCTGTCCTGCATACCGTGTTCCCGGCCGGTTCATCTAATCATTCAGGATACCCCGGGGATTCTCAAAACTGATACGCATGGTAATTGTCAGTTATACTATCTGCATCGCCTGGTGGTTGTCAATGATAACCAGCAAAACCAAGGGCATGTGCCCGGTCTTGTTCAGTCGGACGGAAAGAGATCCTTAAAGGTTACCGGCTTAACGAGCGGCTGCAGAACCACCATATCGAGCAGCTCGTCCAGAAGCACAAAAGCCTGCTCGTTCATGCGCTGATGGTGCAGCATGATGCCGATCGAACCGGAACGCGCCGCCTGTTCAATTTCTGCTGCCAGTCCGGCCAGGCAGCCCGCGCTGTCAGGTTCTTTTCTGGTATGCAGGTCGACATTGATCATCATCTCCTGAAGGGTGCGCGATTGCGGCTGACTGTCCCGGCTGCGTGACAGACCTCGAAAATCGAGATCTTTCAGAGCCTTGAGCGCTTCGGGGCAACAGCGGTTCCAGGGAGGAGTGAAATAGGCGGAAAAGGCGGCTCCCATGATGTTCTGCAGCCGCTCTTTTCCCCGGCTCAGATCAGCTCGTATCCGGGCCCCCGGCCTGGCCGTGCCGAATTCGCTTTTCTTGCCGGTTTTCTGATGGTTCCTATGGGCCCAGCCATGCTGGTGCCAGCACCAGAGAGGGGCCTCCCTGTCGCAGATCTCCCCGATGGCGGTCCAACGGTTTTGGGTCAGCCAGGCAGGAACGACAGCCAGACAGAGTGGTGCCTGTTTCTCCTGGAAAAGAGCAATCATGCGGGAAAAAGCGGCTGACGGGACGCCGATGTCGTCGGCTCGAAAAAAAACAGTTACCGGTGAGCTATCCCGCCTGGCCGCAAGTCCTGATGCAAGATGTTGCCCGATAATCTCGGCTGCGTCGCTGGGATAAGCGCCATAGAGTGGTGCTGGCCTTCTGTCCATGGATCAACCCTGGCTCTCGATGATTCGTTTGGTCTGGCCGGCGCCGTCAAGGTCTACCGGTGAGAGGTATCTGTCAGTTTCCAGCGCAGCCGCCATGAGGCGGGCCAAATGCGGCGGCGATAAATCCTTTTTCTCAAGCAGGCCGATTGGGCTTTTCGCCATGAGTTTCTCGACCCGCAGGCGCTGTTCCCTGTTTTGACTGAACGGATAAAGGAGCGCGGGCACTCCTGCGGCCAGCGTGTTCATGCAGGTATTGTAACCGGCCATGGAGACCGAGAGATCCGCTGCGCCGAGCCAGTCAATGAAGTGGTCGGTAAAACGCTGAACCCTGATGTTTTCCTGTTGCAGCTGACACAGGCTGTCAAACACGGACGCATCCAGGTAAGGCCCGGTAAAGAGTTGTATGAAACAGTCTGTCCTTTCTGCCAAAAGCGAAGATGCTTGCATGACCGCCTGCAGCAGTTCGCCGCCGACGCTGCCGCTGCCGATACTGGCAACGACCAGTTTTCGCCCAGGGGGCAGTGACAGGCCGTTGCGTATGTTTTCCCGTGAGCCCGCTGCCGGTCTCGGCGTTACATAACCGGTATAGTAAATCGGTACCTGCACCTGGTCGAGTTTGCCAAACGTCTGGTCCAGGGTGCAGAGATTTCTGTCTGCATGCACGAGCAGACCGTCAAAGGAGGTGTTAAGGCTCTGGACTGCACGCTGTTCGAATTTTTCCAGTCCTTCACTTTTTTCCACCAGGATATCGCGCAGGCTGCAATAGATCCTGCACCCGGCGTTGCGCGCCCGGACGCTTGACAGCAGCGGTTCGAGTTCGAACCTGAACCCCTTGCGGCCGAAGGGGTAAAGTTCGACGATCAAACATTCGGGCTCGTACTTCTCGACAAACATCAGGAGTTGCTGCTGCCTGCGCCGCTTTGTTTCTTCGAGGTCCACGCCGGGGTCGCAGGGGATGAGCGCGTGGAACCCGGCGTCCATAGCCAGTCCGGGAAGCTGCAGGAAGCAGATCCGGGGGTCGCTGAAAGTCACGCTCGGGCCGCCGACGATCATGGTGACATCATGGTCGACAGCGCAGGTCCGGCAAATCTCCAGACTGCGGAAGAAATGGCCGACACCGAGCACATGCTGGCAATAATAAGCAATTCTCATGGGTTTCCGGGCAGAGTAATGTTGCTCTGCTCTATGGCAAGATTGTTATCACACGCGCTGATAATATGAAAACGGTCCTTCCAGAGGATTTTCGGCTCTTCCGGCAAGAACTCCCGCAGTTCAATATGGTAGAGCAGTGACTTGATGACGCCCAGGTGCGTAATCACCAGCAGGTTCG
>JAHEMX010000240.1 GCA_024643445.1 Desulfobulbaceae bacterium
ATCAGTTTCAGCCAGCGGCAATGTAATGGGCAGGGACGTATGGCTACGCCGGGTACTTTTCCTCAAAGCGGTTAGGCGCGCAGACGACTTCGAAACATCTCCTCCGCTTGAACCTGGATCATTCGTGCGCTGTCGTTCACTGGCGTTTTCCAGTATTTGACGATTCGTTCGGCAATGCGCCGGATACTCTCGGCGGCGGGACGGTCCGGGCAATGGGTCAGGTAGGGGACGCGACCGTTTATGGCGCCCCTGACGGCCGGGTCCCGGTAAACAAACCCGAAATAGTCGACCTCAAGCGACAATACCGTCCGAAGACTCTGATCGATCTGACGGTGGACCAGCATGTCGTCCGGGTGTTCTGCTTTATTGAGTATCACTCGAGGCCGCAGGAGGCGGCACAGGCGATCGACCTTCTCCGCGGCCCCTGCATCGATGGCGGCCAGACGCTGTTTCATCTGAGCGATGCTCTGTAACGGGTCTGTGATGGGGCGCTTGCACTCTTCGACCAGGAGCGCGCGGATCTGGTCGTTGCTGGAAAAGTAGCGCTCAATTATCCGGATTAAGGACAGTCTCAAAAAAGACAGCAGGTTCATGATAGCCGGGTACTCCGGCACCGTGACCAGCGCACCGAAAGGCGACAGCCTGAAGAAGTCGATGGTGTTGAATGACGAGCCGGCGCTGAGGTCCAGCAGGACGTATTCGGCGGAGAGTTTTTTCAGCTGCGAGATGAGTCTCACTTTCTGGGTGTGCGGGATATTGGCCATGAAGGGCGTACGGCCGTCACCCGGAAGGTAGGAGAGCCCGGGGATGTCTGTCCGGATAACCAGCTGGTCCAGTTCCGCACTTCGCGCTTTGAGGAAATCCCCGATCCCGGGGTACCGGTTCTGCATGCCGAGGAAGCCGTACAGGTTTGATCCCCCCAGGTCCAGGTCGGCCACGATAGTAGCATGCCCCATCTCGGCAAGGGCGATTGCCACATTGGCCGTGATGAAACTTTTCCCCACGCCCCCTTTGCCACCGGCGAAGGGAATGATAGTCGGTTGTTGCTCCACGTTTTTTCTCTGCCTGGGAAGGTGATAGATAACGAGAAATCGCTTTTAGGCGTTGCCAATGACAGCGCAGCCCCTTCTTTGGACACAATTATACAATGATATTAGCGAAATAATATGCCAGCGTCAACTCGATGAGTGATACGACAGAAATTTTACAGAAGCCGGCGTGATCATTGTTTGATCAGCACTTCCTGCCCCTCACCGGACTCGCTGAAACTCACCGGTTACCTTGGCGGTTCCTGAAAAAGGTGGTACCCGGTTCATTGCCCCCTTTTCCTTTCTGAAATCGACCCTATTGTATAGACGCGGCAACAAGGTCGCACGTTGACATGATCCAGGTATGTTTCCTGGTTTTATAAATTATCAGACAGAAAAAGGAGATATCAGGAAGATGATATCAATCAGTGATAAAGCCAGAATGATGCTGCAACAGCAAGGAGCGGGTGAAGAAGCCTTCGTCCGGGTTGTTGTCCATTCCGGAGGCTGTGCCGGCATGACGTATGATGCTGAGATAGATACAGTCAAAGGAGAAAATGAAAAAAACGTCTACCGGGACCGGGGGATAACCATCGTGACCGATGACGCCAGCCTGCCGTTTCTGCACGGGCTGAGTATCGATTATTCAGATGACCTCATCTCGTCGGGTTTTCGCTTTAACAACAGCAGTAATGAGTCATCCTGCGGCTGCGGGGCGAGTTTTTCCCTGAGCGGTTTTCCCGGGCTCGAGAAAGGAGTCGCCTGTGGCTCTTAACCCGATACCGTTGCTTGGCGGGAAATCCGTGCACTGTATCAATGAACAGCAGATGGCCGAGGCCATTCGGCTTGTGGAAGAAGACCCGGTTACCTCCGCAAAGATCGGGTCCCGGCTGAAACAGCTCGAAAGCGAACTCTCCAGAAATGAACGAGCCGCTCTCGCCTTCGTCATTATTCAGCGGCTCAAGGATTCGGCAAACCGTTCCAGCTAATTAATGCCCGGAGGCGGGAAATCCCGGCAGAACGATGCTATATCGGCAGCCATTTCCCTGATCAGCATCTCATTGTCCGGCTCGGAAACCACCGCATTAAGCCATTCGCCCACCTGGAACATCTCTGTTTCCGCGAAACCGCGGGATGTTACCGCCGCCGTTCCGATCCGTATGCCGCTCGGGTCGTCGGGCTTTCGGGGATCAAACGGGACGGCGTTGTAGTTTACGACCAGTCCTGCCCGGTCAAGGGCCTTGGCGGCAATCTTGCCGGTAACCCCCTTGTTGGTCAGATCAACAAGGAGCAGGTGGTTGTCCGTTCCGCCCGTGATCAGGTCAAAACCTCTTTTGAGCAAGGTTTCAGCGAGCATCGAGGCATTTGCAACGACCTGGGAAGCATAGTCTTTGAACTCCTGGGTGGCCGCCTCCCCGAAGGCAACGGCCATTGCCGCCGTCGTGTTGTTGTGCGGTCCGCCCTGCAGACCGGGGAAAACAGCCTTGTCAATGGCTGCAGCAAACTGCTGCCGGCACATGATGACGGCGCCTCGAGGTCCACGCAGTGACTTGTGCGTTGTCGTGGTTACCACGTCCGCCCAGGGGAGCGGTGAAGGGTGGGCTCCGCCGGCAACGAGGCCGGCAAAATGGGCCATATCGACCATCAGCAATGCCCCGACCTCGTCGGCTATGTCCCGGAACCTTTCAAAGTCTATAATACGCGGATAGGCCGAGTGGCCGGCTATAAGAATCTTCGGCTTGCAGGCGCGGGCCTTCACCCGGATTTCTTCGTAATCGAGCAGACCGGTCTCGCGACTGAGAGCGTAGGATTCCGCCTTGAAATATTTTCCGGAAATGCTGACCCTGGCCCCGTGGGTGAGGTGCCCTCCATGAGGCAATGCCATGCCCAGGATGGTGTCGCCGGGTTGCAGAAAAGCGAGGTAGACGGCAATGTTGGCCGGTGAACCGGAGTACGGCTGCACGTTGACATGCTCTGCCCCAAAAAGGTCCTTGGCCCGCTGGATGGCTATCCGTTCCACCTGATCAATGACCTGCTGTCCTTCGTAGTAGCGTCTGCCGGCGTAGCCTTCCGAATACTTGTTGGTCAAAATCGATCCAGTCGCCTGCAGCACTGACGAGGAAACGTAGTTTTCAGAGGCGATAAGACGAATCTTGTCGCACTGGCGCTGCTCTTCCTGCCTGATCAGATCATATATTTCACGGTCTGACCGCCTGATATCATCCATCGCAAATCCCCTTACATCCTCACCCAGATCGCCTGTTGTTACGCTCGTCACTTACCCTGCCCCCCGATCAGCCGCGCCGCTTCATTGTCACCCGGCAAATCACGTTTCTTCAGATAGTTACGCAATTTCTCTTTCGTCTCAGCATCTTTGTTCTGCGCCAGATCACTCTTGGCACTGATCGTATCTATGCGTATTGCCACAACCGTGCAGAGAGACACCGCCGGTGTTTCAGCGGTGACCGCCGGGAATTCCCGGCCCGGGGCCTCGTGACAGGCAACAAGTCCGTTCAACGCCCTGAGTTTCTCCGCACTATCGGAGACAATCTCAGCCGTTCCCCGGATAATCACGCAATGATAAAACTGATGCACCAGGCAGGCCTCGGGAGTATCACCATAATAGTCAAGATCGAGATAGGCAAGAGGAATATCCACCTCGAAACAGACCCGGGAATCACGCGCTATATTATCAAGTTTCTCGCCCGCCCGGGCACAATGAAAATACACCGTCCCGTCAAGATAGACATAGTTAAGCGGTGTGATATAAGGATAACCGTCTACGCCGATCGTGGCCATCCGGCCGATCCTGCACCGGCTCAACAAGGTGTCAATTACGGTCCGATCACTGATTTCACATTGTTTTCGTTTCATTTCGAGCCCTCCCGCTCTTCACCTGTCAAGTCCCGCCTGCTCCGAAAGCGGCAGACCGACAACCTCCTTGATCGATTCCTTCCAGCGTATCAACGGATGGTGCTGCAGTAAGCCGTATAACTCCCTGATTTCAGCATCACCCTGTTCCCGCTCGATACGGTCAACCTCCTCGGCCACACGAACCGAATCGATAGTTACCCGCTCTGCAATACGGTTCATCTTGCCGATCCAGATCGAGTGTGTCACCAGCGGCTCAAGTTCTGCCACCAGCGCCGCCACATCGCCAATCTCAAGCATCGGCTCCACGCTCACCGAGGTACTAAATCCCCGGCTGTGCGCCAGTGAGAGGGCCAGCAACCGCTGGCGGTAGGTCGGCGCTCCCGGTTCCCAGAACGACAGAATACCCTCGCTGCGCGCGGTGATCGTAAAGCGGAAAAGTATCTGCTCACGCTTCTCCCGGAACCGCTCGCATAAACGGTTTATGCACTCAGGCGACGGCTTGGAGACAATGAGAACCCGATTACCCGCTACGAGGAGATTATCAATAACGGCGATTGCCGCTTCAATGTTTTCCCCAGTAATATCATGGGCTGCCGGAAACATGACCTGTCCCGGGTAAAGAGGATGCTCTTTTTCAACGGCAGCGGCAACGATGCGGCTTTTCGACCATTCTTCGGCTGAATGAACAAGTCCCCTGTTCATGGCCGAAGTGCGGCCATAGCAGTACAGACACGCATGAGGACAGCCGATGCAGCAGTTGATTTCCGCCACCGCCCATTCACGGGTCCCGCGTATCATCTAAGCACTGCCACGTGCCGTTCAACCAGCCGGTTGCCATAAGCCAAGCAGTTCGTCAATACCTGCCCGGGCATAGCGCTGCATGGTAAAAAATTGTTCATCACCTATCGGCTGACTTTCCGCCGTTGTCTGGATCTCGATCCAGCTGCCGTTTCCAGCCATCACGAAATTACCGTCGGCGTCAGCACGGGAATCCTCCCCGTAGTCCAGATCCAGCAGTACCTCAGCGTCGACAATGCCTGCGGAAACAGCGCCTACCGGCAGGATAGCGGGAGGCTTATCAATAAACCCCTCGTCACTCATTCTGATGATCGCATCCCTGAGCGCCAGTGCGGCTCCGGTGATGGCAGCCGTACGGGTCCCACCATCGGCGTTGAGCACATCGCAATCGACACGCAGGGTATAGTGATCAATAAAGCGGAGATCAATCATCATCCGCAGACTCCTGCCGATGAGCCGCTGAATTTCCATGCTCCGCCCTGAGCTGCCGCTCGTTTCCCGGCGATAACGCGAGGAGGTGGCGCAGGGCAGCATCCCGTACTCTGCGGTTATCCAGCCTTTACCGCTCCCTTCCAGGAAAGGGGGAACCTTTTTCTCCAGGCTGACACCGCAGATTACCTGGGTGTTACCGGTTTTGATCAGCAGAGATCCGTAGGCCTGCGGCTGGATTCCCCGCTCAATGCCATAGGGCCTCAGACAATCAGCCGCTCGGTTGTTACTGCGCATGATAATCCCGTTTCCTGCCTGAACTGCTTTTATAATTTACGTTTATCAATGACCCGGCTGCCCTTGCCGTTGAAACGCTCAAGACTCCGCTCTTCGACCAGCTTTACCTCAACACCGACGCCCAGGTCTGCGGCAAGACGTTTCTTGATCATCTCGACCATGGTGCGCTGTTTCTTCATCTCGTCAAAAAAGATGGACTCGACGACTTCCACCATGACCGTCACTTTATCCTCGTTCTGTTCGCGCTCGACAATAAGGTTGTAGTGCGGCTGGGTTCCCTCGATCTCAAAAAGAATCGATTCAATCTGGGTCGGAAACACATTAACGCCCTTGATGATCAGCATGTCATCGGTTCTGCCGGTTATCCGCTCGATGCGATGAAAGGTCCTGCCGCACGGACACGGCTCGGTGAGCAGTCGGGTCAGGTCCCGGGTGCGGTAGCGGATCACGGGAAAGGCCTCCTTGGTCAGCGTCGTGATCACCATCTCGCCAATCTCACCGGGTTCAACCGGCTCGAGCTTCTCCGGATCAAGAATTTCAACGAGGAAATGGTCCTCGTTCACATGCAGCCCGTTACATTCCAGGCATTCACCGGCAACGCCCGGCCCCATGACCTCTGACAGGCCGTAATTGTCAGTTG
>JAHEMX010000241.1 GCA_024643445.1 Desulfobulbaceae bacterium
GCCGGTTAGGGAAATCACCAGGCTTATCCCGATCAGCTTGCGGGGTGAGAACACACCGAGCATCAGCATGGCTGCGATCAGGAAAGTGAAGGTGGTCAGCGTGTAACCCGCCCAGGGGATAACCAGGACATAGGCGACCGCCAGAGAGAGAAGCCCCAGCTTGACCATCTGCAGTCTGTTTACCGCAAACAGGCTCCTGGATCTCAGGCTGATCCTTCCCCGGATGAGCTCAAGACCGGTTTTGACCAGGAAAATAAGGATCAGGGTGATCAGGATAGTACTGATCATCAGCCCGTTTACCTGGGCCTCCCAGGACAGATCCTTGATGGTGTAAAGGTAATAAAAGGCGAACAGCAGCGCCATTATCGGAAAAACAAGATCATCGCCTTTCCTGGGGAGCTGTTTTTTTTCTGAACCCGTTGTTTCTTGCATGATATTTGTCTAGTAAAAAAATCTCTTAACCCGAGCAGGGGTTGAAACCACAGACTGACTCGTTTCCGAAAAAAAAGTATTGCGCCGACAAGAGTAGATCCCGCGTCGACGCAATACTGTCTATTCAAAAAATATCGGACCGGACTCCCCTGCTACTTCTTCTTTTTGGCGGAAAGCAGCGGCAGGTATTTCTGGGTCAGTTCCGCCATGTTTTTGGCATATTCCATACAGGCGGCCTCATCCGCATAAGAAATAAATTCCCAGGGACGACCCGTTTTCTCGATTGCCGCCTTGTAATCTGGATCGTCAAAGACCTTGCGCATGGAGGATTTGAGGATTTCATAGCGGTCGGGGTACTTTTCTATTGCCTTGGCATGAATACCGAAGGCACGGGACGACGGCAGGTCCGGTATCTTGGTGCCGAAGACCGCGTTAACCGAAGGGGCATTATTGGTCTGATCGGGAATCGGATTATTCTGTGCAAAAACCCCGAGAATGCGGGCCTGGCCTTTCGTGGACACGGGATTGGCCATGGGCATGGCACTGGCGTCAACCTCCCCGGTAAGACAGGCGACAACGGTCGGATTCCCGCCGCCGTAAGGGATGAGGTTGACCTTCGCTCCCGTTGCTTCCGCCAGGGCCAGCGTGCCGATGGAGGCCGGATGCGGCAGGCGGCTGACGGACAGTGTTACGGTTCGTTTCTTTGCTTCTGCGACAAAATCTTCAATGGTTTTGAACGGGCTGTCGGCCCTGACCCAGATCACGCTCGGATCGATATCGACCTGGTTGAAATAGACATAGTCGCCGGGAAACTTGTACGGCGGCTTCTGCATAACGTACATAATGGTCTCCGGTCCCATGTTGCCGAACAAAAGGTTGTAGCAGTCCGGCTCCTTTTTCCCGAGGTACGTCTCGTAGCCGACCTGGCCGCCGGCTCCGGAGAAGAAGCTGGAGGTGAATTCCGTATTGAGATATTTTTTCCAGACACCGGTAAAGGCCTGCAGGTTGCGGTCTGCCGCACCCCCCGCGCCGGTTGGGACGACGATATCGATGGTATGATCGGGGAAACCACTTGCAAATAAACGTTCATAAGGAAATAGCGGAATAGAACTTAAGGCCAGCGTTGCAGCAGTACCTTTGATGAATGTTCTTCTTGATAACCGGTTATCTTTGATTTTCATAAGAATCTCTCCATGACAGGATTAGCAATTTGATCAAGCCGAAGTTCCAGACACCTTTCGGCTCAACCGCTTTTAATACAGTTTCCTCTCCTTTACAACTGAACTTCTTTTCCCCCTCTCTTTTTATTAATGCCGTTTTGCCATGATCTCCTGACGACTGAAATGAGTGTCGTTTTCTTACCAGGCTGCTATTATCGGGTAACTGATAACAAGTCGTTTTTGACCATCTCAAGGTGCTGAGACATGCTCCGTTCCGCCCGTGCCACGTTACGGTCCTTGATGGCTTCAATGCAATCCTGATGTTGACGCGAGTACTCTACCATTTTCTCCGGGGTAACCGCTGATTCCTTGAGCTGTCCCCAAAGCTTGTCCTTCCTCATTTCATTAACAATATTCAAAACGGACAGGAGCAGGCTATTGTGTGCCGCCTCGGCAATGGTCCGGTGCAGCGTTGCATCCCATAGCTCGTAGGCACCGATATCTGTTGACAGCTCACTTTTCTCTATACAGCGGTACATCTTTGTAATCATGGCAGGGGTTGCCCGCATGGCGGCAAATCCAGCCAGTCGCGGCTCGATGACCAATCGCACCTCCATGATTTCCATGGGATTGGTGAATCGCGTAAGAGAAGATAGCTGCAGACTCTTTTCTGTTGGAGGATTCCCGACAAACGTTCCCTTGCCGACATGTCGCCAGATCTTTCCTTCAGCTTCAAGTAATGACAGCGCCTTGCGGAGATTGGAGCGTGTGACAGCAAGCTCCTGCGCCAGCTCCCGTTCGGCAGGGAGCCTGGATTGTTCCGGGAAGCGCCCATCCGCAATCATCCTGTTCAATCTTTCTAGCAATGTTTTGGTAGCCATACCGCCTCTGAGGTCCCTGGACTGATCAGGTTCTATTCCACGCTACTATAACCAATTGCCATATTGGTTTCAAGCTTATTTGGTTAGCCTAACAATTTACTGGCATCCGTGGTACCCATTTAACTATATGTAATAAAATATTATTATTCACTATATTTTGTAGATATTTTATTTTTCGACAGACACTTCCATGGAGGTGTTGACACCAATTACAAATTGGACTAATTTGGTTTGAAATACACATGATGGAGGATATTATGCGCTTTGTTTCATTTGAAAAGAACGGGAAAACCGCCGTTGGTTGCCTTGTTCCCCATGAAGATACTATTATCAATTTAACCGAGGCCGGGTTACCCGACGATCTGAGTTCGCTTGTAGAAATGGGCGATTCGGGTTTCACCTTGGCCAGAAAGGCGGCAGAAACAGGCGAGCGAATTGCGCTGTCGGACACGAGACTCCTGGCACCGTTCCCCCGTCCGAGGCGCAACATCATCTGCGTCGGAAAAAATTATTTCGAACACTCGAAAGAGTTCGAGAAGAGTGGTTTTGACTCGACATCGGGAGGCCAGACCATTCCGGATGCACCGGTAATATTCACCAAGGCACCGACGAGTGTTTCCGGGCCGGGCGAACCGATTCCGGCAAGTTCGGATCCTTCACATTCCACCGATTACGAAGGAGAATTGGCAGTGGTCATCGGCCGATCCGGACGCAATATCGCCAAGGACGAGGCCTTCGATTATGTTTGCGGCTATACCATTATCAACGATGTGACGGCACGCAACCTGCAGCAGCTTCACAAGCAGTGGTTTCTCGGGAAAAGTCTGGATGGTTTCTGCCCGATGGGTCCCTGTTTTATTACTGCCGACGAGATCAAAGACGTACGGGCGCTCAACATAGCAACCCGGGTGAACGGGGAATTACGCCAGCAGGCCTGTGTGAAGGATTTGATTTTTGATATTCCAACGATCATTGAAACCGTATCCTCACTGTTAACGATTATCCCGGGTGATATCATTGCCACCGGAACTCCGGCAGGTGTCGGCATTGGTTTTTCTCCCCCGAAGTTCCTGCAACCGGGCGACAAGGTAGTCATTGAAATAGACCACATAGGAGTACTGGAAAATCCCGTCACCTAGCGGCTCAATGAGATGTTAGGTGACGAGGCCCACCAGCAGCACTGCCGGTATCAGGGTTTACGTTGGCTGTTGACTCTTTGAATATCGGCTGTTTTGCAAACACTCAAGTCAAAGGAGGTAGTTTCATGAAGCGGATACACAATATCAGCAAAAAGTTGCGTTGTTTAATGCCTGCCATGTTGATAGTTTTGGCCATCGGTATGGTCCTTCCGGCGATGTCCCTGGCAAAGATGAACATCTCTTTTGGCGGTTCGGCTCCAGGCGGCGTGATGTATTACCTGGTCGGTGCTGCCGGAAATATCATCTCCAGAGATCTTCCCGAGTACAATATCACCCAGGTTACGACCGGCGGCTCAACGGAAAACTGCAAGCGGCTGCTGAAGGGTGAGCTCGATATGGGCATTGTCTACGGACCGCATGTCTACATGGCACTGCACAACCAGGGACCATTCAAGAACGACCCGACGGGAACCATGCTTCGCGGGGTCGCCAAGGCTTACGAGGGAGCATCCTACGCGGTGACGCTCCCCGATTCCGGCATCAAAACGATGAACGACCTGATCGGGAAGAAGGTTGCACTCGGTCCCCCGGGATCCGGAACCGTTTTCAACAGCGAGAACGTCTTGCGGGCACTGGGACTGCTCGACAAGATCAAACCTTCCATGATGTCTTTTGCCGACGCGGGACGTGCCGTTGAAAACAGGCAGATAGATGCCTTCTTCCAATCCTCGGCCCCGGCCGGTGCGGTCACCCAGCTTGCCGAGACAAAAGGCGCCTATGTCATTCCATTCACCGATGAGGAAATGGCAAAAATCGTCAAGGACTATCCGTTCTACTATGCCGCCACCATGAAAGAGGGTGTCTACAAGGATGTTCCCGCCACCCAGATGCCGTATCTGACCGTCTACTGGGTAGCGCACGAGCGGGTTCCGGAACAGGCTATCTATGATATTACTAAACTGGTATTCCAGCCGGACATCATGAAGCAGCTGGCCGAAGCGCACAAGAGCTGGAAGCAGCTTGCGCCTGATACCAAACGCTTTATCCATCTTGGTGCGCCGATGCATCCGGGGGCAGAGAAGTATTATAAGGAAGCCGGCCTCTGGGAAGAGTAACCCGTATCATGATTGCGCTGCCACAGTCGTTGCTGTGGCAGCGCTTTTTAAATTTCTTCTTCTATCTCGCGGAGCAACGGGCATGACAAGGCTGGGCTGGCTTACTGAGGTAAAGGGCAGGGATCGCACACTGACCGGGTTTTGGGCTATCCTCTACTCGTGCGCAGCCATATTCATGGGCGCCTGGTATATGTACACCTCGGGTTTCGGTCTTGTTTCGACGGAAACCAATAGAGGTTTCTATCTCCTGTTTACCTCTGTCCTTGTCTATCTGCTGTTCCCGGCATCCCGCTGGGCGCCGAAGGATCGTCCCAGCGTCTATGATATCATCTGCGTCCTGCTCATCTCGGTTTCGATCGGCTACTGGATCAACCAGTATATGGATTATGCCATGTTCAGGGTTACCGAGCCAAATACCTGGGATCTGGTCATGGGCATCATCGCCATCTCCATGATTCTCGAAACAGCCAGACGAGCGCTTGGCCCGGTCATGATGGTCCTGGCGATTATCTTTATCGGCCAGATTTATTTCGGTCCCTACCTGCCGGGCAAGTTGAGCCATGCGGGCATGCCGCCGGGGCGTATCATCGAATTTACCTTCAATACCCAGGAAGCGATGTTCGGGGTTATTACCGCCACTTTTGCCACCTTTGTCTTCCCCTTCATGATTTTCGGGGCCTTCCTGGAACGAAGCGGTGCCGGTTCTTTTTTCATGGAACTGGCCAAGTCATTGACCGGAAAATGGCGGGGCGGGCCGGCCAAGATTGCTGTTGTAACGTCAGCCCTGTTCGGCTCGATCTCCGGCTCCTCCGTCGCAAATGTCGTAGCCACCGGCACCTTTACCATCCCGATGATGAAGCGAATCGGTTTCAAACCGAAAGTCGCCGGCGCCATTGAGGCAATCGCTTCAACCGGCGGGCAGTTTATGCCGCCGATAATGGGTGCGGGCGTCTTTATCCTGGCCACGCTGATTCAAGTCAGCTACCTGAAAATCGCGCTGATGAACGTCATTCCGGCACTGCTTTATTTTATTTTCGTCGTCATGATGGTCGATCTGGAGGCCTTGCGCTCAGGGCTGAAAGGGCTTCCAGCCAAGGAGATACCGAAAGTTTCAGCAATCCTTAGAAATGGCTGGCACTTTTTCCTGCCGATAGTGGTCGTTCTCGGTCTTTTATTCTATGGCTTCTCTCCTGAAGTGGGAGCATTCTGGGGAACCTTCTCGGCGTTTCTGCTGTCCTGGCGGCGTACGGACACCCGGATGAAGGCTGCTGACGTCCTGGTCGCCCTGCGCGCCGGATCTTCCGCCAACAACTCGGCCGGTGCCGCCATAGGCGCA
>JAHEMX010000242.1 GCA_024643445.1 Desulfobulbaceae bacterium
TTGTCGGGCGAGTCGGTCCCGGCGGTCATTTCGGCGAAACCTCACTGCTGACTTCAAAACCGCAGTCGTTGACCATTCGTGCCCTTTGCGATGCGGTTCTGCTCTGTCTGAGCGGCGCATTCTTCCGCGAGCTGCTGGAACGGCACCGGGTCATACGGGAACGGATAGAGATGGCTCTGGCGGAGCGTTTGCGGATCTCTTTTCATAACCAGGGCACTGGTGTCCTTGCCTGCGATATCAGTACTCGGGAAGAGATCAGGCTCACCGACATGATGGCGATTAACGATGATTCCATCCAGTTCAATGAAAGTGTCGCCGGTAAAGAGCGGGTGCTACGCTCACAGTGCGCCAAAGAGATTCAGCTAGCCATCGGGCGCTTTGCCGGGATGGATGAACCGGTTCTGCTGACCGGTGAGTCGGGAACCGGTCGCCGCCTTATCGCCAAGCAGATCCACCTGCAGGGAAATCAGGCTCATGGGCCCTATATAGAAATTGATGTGCGGGATTACAGTGCTGAAGAACTCGCCGAAAGACTCTTTGGCATTAAATATGATCCCTTTCCGTTCAGTCAGGCCCGCCAGAGCGGGGTGCTTGAACAGTTCTGTCGTGGGACCGTGGTCCTCAGGCATCTTGAACGCATCCCGCCGTCTGTCCAGAAAAAGCTCGCCACTGCCCTGGCCACATTGACCTTCACCCGGGTCGGCGGCGAGCGGCCGATAGCGCTTCAGGCACGGCTCATTTTTACCAGTTCGTCATCACTTGAAAAAATGGTGAATGAGCAGGACATCATCAGGGACCTCGCATCGTTTCTTGAAGTCAACAGTTTCACGGTCGCTCCGCTGCGCTTTCACAAACGTGATCTGCCCCATCTCATAGATTATTTTCTCAATCGTTTCAGCCGGGAGTACGATAAGAAAATCAGCAGGGTCTCACCTGAAACACTCGGTATCCTGATGAACTACGACTGGCCCGGCAACATGACCGAGCTCTCGGCCGTTATCCAGCGGGCGGTGATGCTGGCCCGCGATGACCAGCTGCTCAGTGATCACATTCTGCTTGGCCTGCCGAAGAGCGAAGGCAAATGGGAGTTCAACCTGTTGCGCATTGACTGGGTGCGCAAGCTCATTGAAAGCAGCTTATATCCTCTCCTGCCGCAGGGGGTTGTCGGTCTGGTCATACTCACCACCGTGGCGACCCTGTTTTTCGGCCCTTCAGATCCCGAGAAAAACATCGGCATCACCCTCAGCTGGGTGATCGGCTGGCCGCTGCTCTTCTTCTCTTTCTTTTTCCTGGCCCGGACGTGGTGCTCGGTATGCACGCTGGCCATGCCGGGAAAGCTGCTGCAGGCGTTGGTCAAACCGACGCGTTCCACCCCTTTATTCCTGAAAACCTATTCCGGCTGGATCATGGCCACCCTGTGCATCATCGTGCTCTGGGTTGAAATCGTCTGGAACGCCTACAAAAATCCGCTTCTTTCCGGTTGGATTATCCTCGCTGTCACCTTCGGCTCCATTGTCTTCAGCGTGTTTTACAAACGGCGGGCCTGGTGCCGCTATCTCTGTCCCCTGGGCGCGATCAATGCCGTTTTTGCCATGCCGTCGATACTGGAAGTGCGGGCCAACCGTCATCTCTGCCTGAACCGCTGCACTGACCATGCCTGTTATAACGGAGCAGTCGATGAGGAGGGATGTCCGATGTTCAGGCATCCGTTCATGGTGGACAATAACCGAGACTGCATCGTCTGTACCAGGTGCATCAAACATTGTGATAAACATTCCATTCACCTCAATATTCGACTGGCCCCCCAGGAACTTTGGGAACTCGAGGCGCCTCGCCAGGCAGACAGCTTTCTGATTATTGCCCTCGGGGCTATTTTTTTCCTTTTTGCCCTGCATGATCAGTTTTATGCCGTTATTACCTGGTTGCAGACAACTTACCTGCAAAGCCTCGGAAGGCTTGCTTTTACTTTTATCGGTTCGATTCTTTTTTTTGGCCTGATTTTTATTTTCCAGATCGGTTACTACCTGATGGTACAGGTTCAGGCCTCCCTCGCGAAAATGGACCGGAAAATGCTGCTGCAGTTGCTCGGATACGGGTTTATCCCCATCATTCTCGGTGTCTACCTGGCCGTGCATCTTGAAATTTTTGTCAGCCAGACCTGGCGCCTTGTGGCCCAAGGTCGTGAGTTGGTCGGTCTGGCCATCATCAACGAAGGAGCCCGTCTGATCAGTCCTGACGCATCGGCCCTGCTGCAGGTTATCACCGTTGCCGGCGGATTTCTTGCCTCGCTTTATGCCACCCATCGTATCCTTGATCGAATCAAGGGAGGCGGCATCACCACGCGCGATGTCGTTCTGCCCTACAGTTTCCTGGCCGGTTTTACGATACTGTTCGTCTTCTTCATGAAAACCTCCACGATCATTTTGTTTTAAAAATCAGCCAGGCAGGAGTAACCGGTGGTCATGCTTTTTCGACTGCAGGCTTGTTCCCCTCTACAGCCTGTCTTATCTGTTTAGGGATAAGCAATAATTCCATAAGCGTTTTGCCCGGCTACCCATGCTTGTTAAGCCTGAAAAATATGTAATGATGACAGAACTTTGGGCTGTTTATTTTTGGTATCCCCGCAACGCTGCGGAATGCTTGAAATGCGTGCGACTTTTCTTGACAGGAGCGCAAACAACTGTTAGGAGTAAACTTGTCAGACATCTGCTTGTCTGACAAGTGTCGCGCCTGCTTCTTTCCCTTTTGAGGTCAACATGAGTCAGATCAAAAAAATCAGGCTTTCTGAAAGCGTCATCGATGCCATCAAAGAGATGGTCGTAAAAGATGGCTTCAGGTCGGGCGAGAAATTTTATTCGGAAAAGGAATTGACCGGGAAATTGCAGGTGAGCCGTTCTTCGATCAGGGAAGCCCTGAGGATTCTTGAGGTTACCGGACAGGTCAGTGTCAAACAGGGAAAGGGCATCTACATTGCAGATACTCAGGGCGAGCGTTTTAAGGAGTTCTCTTCGTGGCTGAAAAACAATGAACAGTCCATCAGGGACAACTTCGAGGTGCGGCTTATCATCGAACCCAAAGCCGCCCGCAGCGCCGCTGAAAATGCGGACGCTGGTGATATACAGCAGATGGAAGGCGTGTGGGCGCAGTTTGCCGCCTATGCCAGGGACCACAAAATAGAAGAAGCCATCGTTTGTGATCACCGCTTTCATTGTGGCCTGGCACGAGCCACAAAAAACAGGACGCTCTATGTACTGATGAAGGCCATGACCACGACCCTGCCCAATGGCTGGATATCAAGCCTCTATACTCCCGGTCGTATTGATCAGACGGTGCATGAGCATGGCGATATCCTGCGTGCGGTCAAAAAACAGGATAAGGCGGGAGCGGAAAATGCGATGACCAGGCATCTGGCCAATGCCCTGCATGATATAACCAAACACCTGGACGATCTGACCTGAGCACTGAGAGAATGTTTGGTATGTACCATCGAGAGATATTATGGCCGCAATCGCAGAGGGACAGATCCTGATTATTGTATCAGGCATACCCGTCCTGATGTCCATCGTTCAGAACAACTCTTGCGTGAATTGAAATGATGACAGCAGAAAACCAGGATCAGCGTCAGCGTGCAATCGCCATCTTCCAGGCCGGGTTACGGGCGGTTGAACCCATAGCCGCAATGAAAAGCTATTGTCAACTGAGTGGCTCCCTGTTGAGCATTGACGGCAGCAATTACGACCTTGACCGCTTTGAAAAAATTCTGGTTATCGGGGCCGGTAAGGCCGGCGCTTCCATGGCCAGGGCAATGGAGGAAATCCTCGAAGAACGTATCTCTGACGGGATCATCGTCGTGAAATACGGTCACCTCGATGAGTTGAAGAAAGTGAGGATCAGGGAAGCCGGCCATCCGGTTCCTGACCAGAACGGCTATCTCGGAGCGCGGGCAATTTATCAGCTGGCTTCTACCGCCGATGAGAAAACGCTGGTTATCTGCCTGATTTCCGGCGGCGGTTCCGCACTGCTGACCATGCCTGTCGACGGAGTGAGCCTGGCTGACAAGCAGGCCACTACCAAGGTCCTTCTCGAATGCGGGGCCAATATCCATGAGATCAACACCATCAGAAAACATCTTTCCGTTATCAAGGGCGGCGGGCTTGCCCGGGCCGTGTATCCGGCAGTCCTCGTTACGCTGATCCTGTCGGATGTCGTCGGTGATGACCTTGACTCCATCGCCTCCGGTCCCTGTGTGCCGGATTCCAAAACCTTCGCTGATTGCCAGGATATTTTTAACAAATACGGTATTGAACAGGATATTCCTGCTCCCGTTCTGCAACATATCAGACGTGGTCTTGCCGGTGAGGTCGCCGAGACGCCGAAGGCCGGGCAGGAATTTTTCAAACAGACGCAAAATGTGATTATCGGCAGTAACTTCAATGCACTGCTGAAAGCCAAGGCGAAAGCGGATGAGCTGGGATACCATACCCTGCTGCTCTCTTCCATGATCGAGGGGGAGACGCGCGAGGTTGCCTGCAACCATATTGCCATTGCCGCTGAAATCGAGGCCCATGGCTATCCGCTTGCCAGACCGGCCTGTGTGCTTTCCGGCGGTGAAACGACGGTCAAAATCAAGGGCAACGGCAAGGGCGGACGCAACCAGGAATTTGTGCTGGCTGCTGCCATCAGAATGGCGGGAATGCGGCATATTACCGCATTCAGCGCCGGAACGGACGGGAGTGACGGGCCGACCGATGCCGCCGGAGCGATCGCCGATGATCAGACCCTTGCAGAGGCGGCAGTGCAGGGGCTTGAGCCAAAACAATATCTTGATAATAACGATTCATATCATTTTTTCGATCAGGTTGGCGGCCTCTATAAAACGGGACCAACCAATACCAATGTTATGGATATCAGGATCATCCTGATAGATTAGGGGAGGAAATGTTTCTTTCAGAAGTTGCCGCAGGACAGCAGTATAAGTAAAAACAGTTTGGTCGGACTTCCCGGACCACAAGCTTGGTACGGCATGATAGCATTGGCCAATAAAAAGAACAGATAAATTGTAATAACAGGAGGTTTGATATGAAAATTGGATTTGTTGGTCTGGGTATAATGGGTAATCCGATGAGCAGGAATCTACTCAAAAAGGGGTATGAGCTCGTTGTGATGGATATTAATCAGACCGCAGTTAAGCAGGTTGCCGCAGCCGGTGCTGCGGTTGCCGATTCGCCAAAGGCAGTTGCGGAACAATCAGATGTCATCATCACCATGCTGCCGAATTCTCCCCATGTGAAGGCCGTAGTCCTGGGAGAAAATGGCGTGATTGAAGGCGCCAAACCGGGATCAATTGTCATCGACATGAGTTCGATCGCTCCGCTTGCAGCCCGTGAGGTTGCAGCAGCGCTGGCCAAAAAAGGTATAGAAATGCTTGATGCTCCGGTAAGCGGTGGCGAGCCGAAGGCGATTGACGGAACCATCTCGGTCATGGTTGGCGGCAAGAAAGAGGTATTCGATAAATGTTATGAGTTGATGATGGCGATGGCTGGTTCGGTGGTCTACACCGGCGATATCGGTGCCGGTAACATTACCAAACTGGCAAATCAGATCATCGTTGCCCTGAATATCGCCGCCATGTCCGAGGCCCTGGTGCTTGCGACAAAGGCAGGAGTTGAGCCGGACCTCGTGTACAAGGCTATCCGCGGCGGCCTGGCCGGAAGCACGGTTCTGGATGCCAAGGCACCGTTGGTCATGGACCGTAAATTTAATCCGGGATTCCGTATCGAGCTGCATATCAAGGACCTGGCCAATGTGCTGGAAACGTCGCATGAGATTGGTGTTCCTCTGCCGCTGACCGCAGGCGTCATGGAAATCATGCAGTCACTCAAGGTGGACGGCAAGGCGGGACTCGATCACGGCAGTCTGGTACAGTACTATGAGAAAGCTGCCAATGTTGTGGTAAAACGTTAAAAAAAACGGCGATTTAGTCGGCAGAGCGACGGGAACTGACTGCGCATGTAGCGGGATGGGGTGCACGGTGGTGAATGATCTCATTTATCGAAACAT
>JAHEMX010000243.1 GCA_024643445.1 Desulfobulbaceae bacterium
GCATGATAACAATAGCGATAACCCAGGCGAAAATGGGGCGGTCTATAAAAAATCTGGCCATGGTCTACTCCGTAAGCGCCACAGGTGATACCTTTTCCGTGCCCAGGCTTTGGTGTGCGGTTGACGATTCCTGCTGTTCAACCGCCTTGACCGTGATTCCCTGCTTGATTTTCTGGAGCCCGGTTGTGATCAGTCGCTCCCCACCTTTCAGACCGTCATTGACCAGGACCTTGTCACCTATGTTGCGTCCGCTTTCGATGATGCGGACTTCGACCATAGACTCGCTGTTCACCAGCATCACCACAGCCTGTCCTTTGCTGTTACGGCTGATGCTCGCTGCCGGAATAAGAACCGCATCCGGTCTGACCCCGTTGGAGATGCGGGCGCGAACAAACATGCCGGGCAGGAGTTCATCATCCGGATTGGCGACAATAGCGCGCAAGGTGACCGTTCCTGTTGTCTGATCAACAGTCACATCAGAGAATTCAATTGTCCCGGTATGCTCGTATTCAGTGCCGTCTTCGAGCAGGATACCGACCTGGGACTTGCCATTTTCGCGGCCGTTCATTACGCCCGCCGTCAAGTTTTTTTTCAGCCTGAGCAGTTCGGTAGTCGACTGGGAAACATCGATGTACAATGGATCAAGCTGCTGAATTGTGGTAAGGGCGTTGCTCTGCTGGGCGGTCACCAGCGCACCTTCGGTTATCATCGATTTTCCGACACGGCCGCTTATCGGCGCTGTTACCCTGGTATACTCAAGATTGATGCGGGTGCTGTTCAAGGCAGCTTCGGCAGAGGCAATATCCGCAACTGCCTGTTTCCAGGTAGCCTCGACCTCTATTTGATCAAGCTCGCTGACGGACTTGGTACGCACAAGGGTTTGGTATCTTTCAGCCTTCAATCGGGCGGAATGTTCAACGGCCCGGGCTTTGTCGAGAGTCGCCTTGGCACTGTCGAGTTGAGCCTGATAGGTGGCAGGATCGATCTGGTACAGCAGTTCTCCGGCCGTAACTTCACTTCCTTCGCTAAACAGCCGCTTTTTTATAATACCGTTGACCTGCGGCCGTACTTCCGCAACCCGGTAGGCTGCCGTCCGCCCCGGCAATTCCACCTCAATCTTCACCGGCTCCGTCTTGATGGTGATCGTATCCACTTCCACCGGTCCTCGTGCCACCATCGCCTTCGGAGCTTCCTCCTTGCAGGCTCCAAGGAGGAGTCCCGTCAGCATCACAGCGAGAAGTAAGCACAATTTAATATTTGATTTGAGCATGTTAGCACCAATAGTATGTGTAAGAAAATTCAATAGCCGCGCATAGGGGATCTTTCTGTAATAGATCGACACTTATACATACAATCATGTACGTATGCAAGCGCTATCGAACAAATTCATGTTACCTGAAAAGAGGGGGAAATATCTGGAACCGCTTAAATGTTTGATTATACGTTGCTAAATATTCAAAGACATGAATCCTGGTGGGGATTATTGTCCGGCACGGTGATCAGGAGAGGTCACCCTCTGTCGCTTTGTTGCGGCGAATAGGGGACAGACCACGTTTTAAACGGCTCATCTCCGATCTTCACCCGGGGAACCGGCCCGGCTTCATGCCGTGTAAACGCGTTTGCCGAGCGATGCACAGGGAGATGTCGGGCAAAAAATTGCCCAGATAATCCCGGTGCCTCCGTCAACCGGCCAGCGGCGGCGACGGAGGCGGTCCGGATAGCGCTAGTTCTTCTTCATCATATTGCAGGCTGCGATGCGGAAAGTTTTACCGGGTTCGGTGACGCACAGCTCCATTTCATCGCCGTACATGGTCCCCAGGAAGGTGGTGTCTTCATCGACCATCAGCATGGAGCCGTCTTTCCTGATGACGCCCACCAGGGGCTCGCATTTTTTCGGGCTGCACCATTGGCCCTGGAGTCCGGCACCTTCCTGAGCGGTTATTTTCAAGACCCAGGGGATGTCCGTAGTGAAATGATCGCCTGGGGAACGGACCGCATGGCCTGGGGCGCCGCTGAGCGCGCCGGAGTGTTTCCCGGTAATGGCCTGCCATTCACCGACAAGATCTCCGGCAAAAACGTTACCGAAACACATAACAACTCCCAGAAACGCTCCAAACACCGCCAACTTTCGCATGATGCCATCTCCTTCTGTTTTGTAGTTGCATGTCGATGACCGTCTTGATCGAGCCACCGGCAGTGGCACCGGTTTCGACACGATGAATCGTCTATCTGTTCCGATTTTTTTACGGTTATGTGTTTTCCCGCTTCGCGCTGCGCCTCGAATAGCACGCCTTGCTCCCATTTCCCGGGTGGAAAAGATCATGCCCAGCTGCGTAACCTTTAGCACTGCTTCGTTTCCGCGGTTATCGTGTCTCAGGTACGACGGCCATTTCTGAGGGCAAAGTTTTGATTAAAACACTTTCTGTTTGTCAGGATATATATGCTTCTTTTTGCAATTTTTCGCCACCAGAAAAGATGGTGCATGAACGATTTGACCTCTCAAGTAAAAGGGGCAGCAGCTGCATCCAAAGCACTGTCCTGTGCTAAAAAATGCTTGACAAGGAAAGTATAAATATCAAGTATAGCATCGTATACTGGTATACTGATCGTTCTTGTCTCTCGGTGTATTGCCCATACAGAGGTGCAACCTTGGATTTTAAAATTCCAGAATCAATCTCGGATCAGATTTTCAAACACCTGTTTGAGAAAATCCAGAAAGGCGAGATCTCCTCGGACGACCGTTTGGTCGAATGGCGTGTTGCCAAGGATTTGAACGCCAGCCGCACACCGGTCAGAGAGGCTTTTCTGAGACTGGAGCATGAAGGATTGTTTGAGCGACTGCCCAAAGGAGGCATGCGCCTGAAGCCGGTAACCAATAAAGCCGTCAACCAGATCTTTGGTATCAGGGGCCTTCTGGAGCCCTATGCCGTCCGTCTGGCCTGCGAGAACATTTCGCCAGATGAAATACTCAAGCTGAAGCAGATTAAAGCGGCAGCACTTGAGGTGATTGGTTCTGAAAGCCTTGAAAAAGAAAGCAAAATCAGTCAACTGTTGAGATTGAATACAGAGTTTCATGATATCATATACTTCTCCACCGACAACCCTTTCCTGATACAGATCATCAATAAACTCAAGAGCATCGTGCTTCTTATGCGTTCCCTGGGGGTGAGGAAGTATAGTGCCTGGCAAAAAGCATGGGAAGAACACGACATGCTCATTTCTTATCTCGAAGCAAGGTCTACGGACAAGGCGGCGGATCTGATGCGCAAGCATGTTGATAATGCCAAATCCGATGTTATTGCCCATGCCGAAAAATTGTTTGAGGACAACTGAGCCATAACAAGGCCACAATTCTGTTTGGTAACCTCCTGCATCAGTGCGCCTCCTCAATCGTTCCAGCCTGGCCCCTGCAATTCCCCCAGATAGTTCAAAATACAACATAATAACAATAGCTTGGGCAACTCAAGGTCGACCGAAAACAGATAAATAGTATTTGACATACCTTGTCGTGAATGATAACGTCCTGCATGCCGGTATACCGGAACACTGCCGGTCGCGTCGTCACCGGACAGGGGCTTTCCTGCAGCCCTGGAAATTCCGCCGCCGGTCGTGGCGGTTTCGTTCGGGTCCCTGCGGGCGAGCAGCGCTGATGCCGCTTTGACGCCATGGTCTTTAAATCAACATGCTAAACGTGGACGGGAGATTTTATGCTGATCGATGAAGAGAAATGCATAGGATGTAAGCAATGCCTTCCCTATTGCCCAGCGGGTGCAATTTTATTTCATGACAAGAAGGCCTCGATAGATTTGGACGAGTGTGTCGAATGCAATGTCTGTTATCGGGTCGGGGTCTGTCCGGAAGAGGCGTTTGTGCAGCAGCCTCTGGCGTGGCCCCGCTCTGTTCGAGCCGTCTACAGTGATCCGTTAAATGTGCACAAAGAGACCGGTCTTGCCGGGCGCGGAACGGAAGAAATCAAGACAAATGATGTGACTGGACGTTTTAAATCAGGTGAAATAGGCGTTGCTATCGAAGTCGGCCGGCCAGGGATAGGTTCCAGGCTCCGGGAACTTGAAAAGATGTCTATCGCCCTTGCGGGGATTGAAGGGGTGAAATTCGAGCCCAAGAATCCGCTCACCGGATTGATTGATTTGTCATCGGGAAAGCTCCCTGCCGACATTTTGAACGAAAAGGTATTATCCGCGATCATCGAGGTGGCAGTGCCGAGGGCACTCTTGCTGGAGGTGGTTCGCACCATCAAAAACACTGCCGAGGCCATGGATACGGTGGTCAGCGTGGATGTTGCCAGTCGCCCCGGAAAAGACGGGAGATGGGAGGGCGAGGCCCTGCTTTATGGGGCGGACATCTATTATCGCCCGAATGCGAAAATCAATATCGGACTTGGTAAACCACTGATACCGTAAGAGGAGATCGGACATGACGCATACACTGCATCGACAGGGCAGCGAGGAATCGCTGGCCGGCGATTTTACCATATTGGCCATGCCGTCCAGTGGCCTGAATTCTGCCGGTTCGCTCCCGAAGCTGGCGAAAGCTCTGGATATATTCCTCAAATACGATCCCGTCAACATCGGGGATTCGAAAGGCGGGAGCAGGTTTTCCCTCGGCAGCGATGAGGCGGTCAAGGGAATCCTGGTGGATAATGAGCTCGTCCATGCCGTCTACCGCACCAAAGAACAGCTGGTCAACGTGCTGGTGGACCTGAAGGATGCAGACCTTGGATTGTCGGTCACCATCGGCGGACTTGTCGGTAGCCTCGAGGATTGTTGCCGCAGCGCGTCGGTCAAACCTCACACTATCGTTCAGTCGCTCGGGGTAATGGGAAAAATGGAAAAGCTGCCCGACCCCCGTGTCCTTGAGGTTGCCACCATGTGCGGGCATCATCTGGTCTCCTTCGATCTGATTCGGGAGCTTGCACGAAAAGTGGCAAAGAAAAAGTTAAGTGGTGAAAAAGCCGGAAAAAAACTTGCCAGATGTTGCATCTGCGGCGTCTTCAATCCGGCCCGCGCCGCAGAAATCATTGAAGAGATAGCTGCCAGGATGGCCTGATAGGGCTTTGCTGAGCTGGATCGTGCTGGGGAATGATGTCTAAGTTACCGGCAAAACGAAAAAAATGTGATTGATTGGCAGCTGGAAAGTGTTTGACAAAACATACCGTTGTTGCTACTACTTTGTATCCTGGTATACCAGGATGCCGAACCTTCGGCAAAGGAGCCATCGGGTCCGGGAAATGTTGTCTGAAACGATCAGGTCTTCCCGTTGGGTCATGGATGCGGTTCATATTCGTGGCGCAGAGCAAGGAAAATCATTGTTGTTTATAGGTCGTGAGTAAAGAGGGGTCGCATCTTCCGTCGGAGTGATACGCATCCGGCGGGTAATTAATTCAGACATGGAGGATTGGGAAATGGGAAGGAAATTGGGTAGTAATTTTCTAGGATTTCTGGCCTTGGCCGCTTTTGCCTTGGCACTCTCGGGGACCGCCCTGGCCGCAGACATTACGCTTCGTTACGCACATGTCGGTTCGGAAGGTGACATCCAGTACTGGTACGCCGACGAATTTGGCAAGCGTATGCCGGACTGGACCGGCGGACGGGTAGCCGTCACTGTCTTTCCGAACTCTCAGATGGGCGGCGTTCAGGAACTCATTGACGGGGTGAAGAGTGGTTCTCTGTCGATGGGCCACCATCAGTTCTCCTCGCTTTCGCGCCTGGTCAAGAACATTGCCGTGTTCGACGCCCCGTTCATCTATCGCGACGGTGATCATGCAATGCTGGCATCCAGCCCGGGTTCACCGGTACTGGAAGAGTTCAACGCGCAGCTGATCAAGGAAGGCAATATGAGGATCATCGGGACCTTGTTCCGGGGCGCCCGCCAGATGACCTGCAAGTTCCCGGTTTACGGACCGGAAGACCTTGCCGGCAAGCCGTTCCGCGGTGTTCCGATCCCGCTGTGGACCACCATGGTCAAGGGCATGGGCGCGATACCGACTCCGGTTGAGGTGAGTGAACTGCCGACCGCCCTGATGA
>JAHEMX010000244.1 GCA_024643445.1 Desulfobulbaceae bacterium
ACCATTCAAAAGAAGGATTGCTCGCGGTGGTCGATAGTGAAAAGCTCGTTGGTATTCTGACCCGTTCAGATATTATTCTCCAGATATACGATTTTTAAATATTTCCCCAACCAGCCAATAATCATCACGCTCATCTTCCATGGAGGGTTGCGGAGCCAGCCGCCAGCCTGGTACCCGTTATTCCCCTGTTTCTGCGATTTATCTTTAAATTTTTCTGGAAATAAAAAAATTCTTTGACAAACATCAGCATTTATTATCTAGTGGCAAAATGGAACCGACTGAGCGCTCAGTAGAGAATGATTTCTGCGGCCTGACCGTCTCAACAGAGTAAGTAGCATCTTGTAAAACCTAGACTGTGAGGAACCACTATGGGTATGGAAAATCTGTACAGAGAAGTGATGGACCTGAACATGATGGACGACAACGATCGGAAAGAGGCCGCAGCCAGGACCTTCTTCGGCAAGCTCAACAGCATGGAACTGCCTGAATACTTCAACTGGGCGGAAGAGATTTTCGAGGGGTTGCATACCAGGGAACGCGGAGACAAGGCGGCCCTGATCTGGGCGGACATCGCCAGTAAGGAAAGTAAGACCTACACCTATAAAGAGTTTGGCGCCAATGGCAATCGCTGCCTCAACGCTCTGCGCGGTGCCGGGGTCGACAAGGGTGACAATCTCTATATGATGCTGCCCATCGTACCGGAAACCTGGTTCACCAGCTATGCCTGCGTCAAAGGAGGCATCGTCAACGTGCCGACGGCGACGACCATGACGCTCAGGGAGATGGAATTCCGTTTCCAGACTTATCCGCCCGATTCAATCGTTGCAGCCGAGGTCTTTGCCGACCTGATTGATGAAGCGCTCAAACTGACCAATGCTACACCGAAAATAAAAATTGTTGCCGGCAGTAAGCAGGGCTGGAAAAGCTTCAGTGATCTGCAGAACGAAGGGGCTGAAGCGGCGGCCGCAAAAACCAAGTCCAGCGACCTGCTGTTCTGCTTCTTTACCTCGGGGACGACCGGACTGCCAAAACGGGTCGGGCACACAGCCACCTCCTATCCGCTGGGTCACCTGTCGACCTCGGTCATGGCCGGACTGCGCACCGGGGACATTCACCACAACCTTGGCGCTCCCGGCTGGGCGAAATGGGCCTGGAGTTCTTTTTTTGCGCCGCTCAATGTCGGAGCGACCGCATCCGGTTTCAGCTTCACCGTACTGGACGGCATGGCCTACCTTGACTGCCTGACCAGCCACAAGATAAGCGTCTTCTGTGCGCCACCGACCGCCTGGCGGGCGTTTATCAACCTGGACACGTCTCAATTTGATTTTTCCAATCTCCGCCAGTCTATCGGGGCCGGTGAACCGCTGAACCCCGAGGTTATTACCCGGTGGCATAAGATGACCGGTACCGAGATCAGGGATTTCTACGGGCAGACCGAGTCCACGGCAATGATCGGCAATGCCCCTTGGATGAATGGCAAAATGCGCAAAGGCTCCTTCGGTCATCCTTCCTTCATGTATGATGTCGCCCTCGTCGATGATGACGGCAAGGAAATCAGCACGCCGAATGAACCGGGACATATCGTCGTCAGGCTCGATCGCTGGCGATCAATAGGTTTGTTCACCGAGTACATTGGCAACCCGGAGAAAATGGCCGGCGTATTCGTCAATAATTACTACTACACGGGCGATCGTGCCAGCATTGATGAAGACGGTTACTGGTGGTTCGTTGGAAGAAGCGACGATGTCATCAAGTCTTCGGATTACCGTGTCGGTCCCTTTGAAGTGGAAAGCGCCCTGATGGAGCATCCTGCCGTGGCAGAAACCGCCGTTGTCGGCGTACCGGATGAAAAACGTCATCAACTCGTCAAGGCCTTTGTCATCCTGAAACAGGGTCAAAAGCCATCCCGGGAACTGGCTCTTGACCTGTTCCGGACAACAATGGGCATCCTTGCCAAATTTAAAATTCCCCGGATTATCGAATTCGTCACCGAGGTACCAAAAACCTTGAGCGGAAAAATCAGACGGGTCGAACTGCGGGACATTGAAATCAAGCGGCAAAGCACCGGCGCTCAAGCACCGAAAGAGGAATACTTCTACTGGGATTTTCCCGAACTGAGTTCGAAAAAGTAGCACCGGCAACAGCACCCGGAGACACGCCGTGTCTCTGTGTGCCATACTGATAGGTAGCTGTACAGCGGAGTACGGGATATGATTTTTGCACTGAGTGAGGAGCAGCGTCTGATTCGGGAGATGGTTCGTGATTTCGCGGAGATGGAAATAGCGCCCTCTGCCGCTCTACGTGACGAGGAAGAACGTTTTGACCGGGAGTTGATGTTCGACAAGCTGGCTGAATTGGGCTTGACCGGCATTGTCTTTCCTGAAGAGTATGGCGGCGCCGGCGCCGATTATCTCAGCTATGCCATAGCCGTGGAGGAACTCTCGCGGGTATGCGCATCAACCGGTGTAACGCTCTCCGCCCATCTTTCACTCGGCGCCAACCCGATTTATCTGTTCGGCACCGAGGAACAGAAGCAGGCCTTCCTGAAACCGCTCGCCCGGGGAGAGAAAATGGGCGCCTTCGGACTGACCGAACCGGCGGCAGGCTCAGATGCCGGCAGTACCCGAACAACCGCGGTCAGGGACGGCGGGGATTGGCTGGTAAACGGCACCAAGATTTTCATAACCAACGGCGGTGAAGCTGAAATATACATCATTCTTGCCCGCACCGATAAAGAGGCCAGGAAGCATCACGGTATCTCTGCCTTTATCGTCGAAAAAGGGACTCCCGGATTTTCTTTTGGCAAGAAAGAAAAAAAGATGGGTATACGTTCCTCGCCGACCATGGAACTGGTCTTTGAAAACTGCCGTATTCCGGCAACAAATCTGCTCGGCGAAGAAGGTGAAGGCTTCAAAATTGCGATGAAGACACTCGACGGCGGGAGGATCGGTATAGCCGCCCAGGCTCTTGGTATCGCCCAGGGAGCGCTCGATACAGCCGTGTCCTATGCCCGGGAACGCAAGCAGTTTGATACGCCGATCGCTTCCTTCCAGGGGATTCAGTTTCAACTGGCGGACATGGCTACCCAGATCGAGGCATCGCGGCTTCTGGTCTACAACGCATCGTACCGTGCCAGTGCGGGTCTTTCCTATTCACAGGCCTCGGCCATGGCCAAACTGATGGCCAGCGAAACCGCAATGAAGGTGACAACCCAGGCCGTTCAGATCCTTGGCGGATACGGCTACACCCGCGAATTTCCGGTAGAGCGGATGATGCGGGATGCAAAAATTACGGAAATATATGAAGGAACGAGCGAAATCCAGCGGCTGGTCATTGGCGCTTCGCTGACGCGCTGAGAGTTCGACTATTTCTGAACGACAGGTGAGGACACAATGAACATTCTGGTGTGTGTAAAACAGGTTCCGGATATGGAATCAAAGTTCAAAATCAATGCGGCGGGGACCTGGTATGACATCACCGATCTCGCCTGGCGCATGAACGAATATGACGAATACGCCGTGGAACAGGCCGTTCGCCTGAAGGAACAACTGGGCGATGCTGATCTCACCGTCATCTCCATCGGTCCCGCCAAGGTCACCGAAACCATAAAAAAAGCGCTGGCCATGGGATGCGACCGCGGCGTCCATATCGTTGACGAAGCGGTCGCGGGCCGCGAACCCTATGAAATTGCCTCGGCAATTGCGGCCTTTGCCGCCGGCAAGGAATTTGCCGTCATATTCACCGGTATGCAGTCCCAGGACCGCGGCAGTGCCCAGGTGGGGGTGCTGCTCGGGGAAATGCTGTCCCTGCCGAGCGTGACGACCATCGTCGACTTTGCTTATGCCGACGGGACCGCCGTGGTCAAACGGGAACTTGAAGGCGGTATCAAGGCTCGGATCAAAGTGGCTGTTCCGGCCCTTTTCACCTGTCAACTCGGCCTGAACACGGTGCGCTACCCGACCTTGCCAAACATCATGAAGGCCAAGAAAAAGGAATTGCTCGCCGTTCCGATGGCTGAACTCCTTTCGGTAGAACCACGCCAGGAAACGGTAAAAATATCGTTTCCCGAGAAAAAAGGCAGCGGGCTGATTCTGGAGGGCGATCCCGCCGAACTGGCTGACAAACTCATCCGCATCCTGAAAGATAAAACCGGCGTTCTTGCCTGATGGTAACGGTGACTCAATGAAAGCATTATTAATAGCAGAATACAGAGACGGCAAACTCCTTGACTCGGTCTATGAACTGATCGCCTTCGCTGAACAGATGGGGGCTGAAAGTTCACTGTTTCTTGTCGGCAGCGGCGAAGCGCTCCCCGGGTTCAATGGCGATCTGTACCTGGCCGATATCGCCAGACACGGCGAGTTCAATCCGGAGGTACATAAGGAGCTGATCCTCGGCGTCGCCAAACAACTGCAGCCCGGGCTGGTGGTATTCAGCCACTCCTCCTACGGTTGGGATCTTGCCCCGCGGGTGGCCTTCGGACTCAAAGCCGCCCAGATATCTGAGGTTGTCGCGGTTGTCGACGGTGTGCCGGTTGTCCCGGTATGCAACGGCAAGATGCGGCGCGAGGTTAAAGCAAAAACGGAGCTCAGAGTGATGACGCTGCAGGCCGGAGCCTTCGGGCTGCCAGAAATTCCGGCCACCGCCCCGCAGGTGATACCGATAGACACCAGCCTCTCCGGCAGGATCTCTTTCGATGGTTATGAGGAGGCCGAAAAAGGTGGCGTTGACCTGAGCAAAGCCGAGATCATTGTCAGTGCCGGCCGCGGTATCGGCAAACCGGAAAACGTGGCAATAATTCGTGATCTGGCCAAGGCCCTGGGCGGCGAATACGGTGCCAGCCGCCCCGTCGTTGATGCTGAATGGGTTGAGCATAATCGACAGGTCGGGACCACCGGCCAGAGTGTATCACCCAAGCTCTATGTCGCCTGCGGCATCTCAGGCGCCATTCAGCATCTGGCCGGGATGAAGCGCTCCGAATTTGTTGTTGCCATCAACACGGACAAGGATGCACCGATAGGTGAAATTGCCGATGTCCTGGTTGTGGCGGATCTCAAGCAATTTGTTCCCGTTCTGACGGAAAAACTGCAGAAATGACCAGCGCAGACGCCAATGATGCTATTTCCCGGCTCAGGTCCCACAGGTGATGACAGGGATTTTTGCGTTGCTCAAGAGCAGGTGCAACAGATGTGCGACTGAGTGTTCGCTCATTTTTCCTTTTGTTCTTCGCACTTTTTGGATAGGTTACTCGCAGAAGGTTTCGCTAGCCCCGGAAGTTAAACCGTAAAGCGTGTAATAAAGAGACGAAACATGATGACCACAGACATCAAGGAAGTTGCGACTCAGATCAAGAACAAGGAACTGGTAAAAGAGCGGCGCCGGCAGATCGTCGACGCGGCCGTACCGCTTTTTGTCGAGCGCGGTTACCACAAGACCACGACGCGGGCACTTGCCCAGGCCACCGGCCTTTCCATCGGCTCGATGTACGAGTACATCTCCACCAAGGATGATGTGCTCTATCTTGTCTGCATGGCTATTCATGCCGAGGTCGAACAGGCTGTCATGGCCGCATTGTCCCGGCCGCTTGAAGGGAGGGCGGCACTGGCAGAAGTGATTCGAGAATATTTCCTGGTCTGCAACCGGATGAGCGATCACATTCTGCTGATGTATCAGGTAACTCATTTTCTGCCCTCGAAATGGCAAAAGAAGGTTCTCGAAGCGGAGTTACGCATCACCGATGTTTTCATTCAGGCCATGCGCGAACTGAAAAGCAGAGGAACCCTAGCCGAAGTTGATGATGATACCATTGTCCTGATGGGTCACAATATTTCGGTACTTGGTCATACCTGGACCTTCAGGCGCTGGTATTTTGCGAAAAATTTTACGATTGAACAATATATTGAGCAGCAGACCGACTTTATCATGAGGTTTCTGGTCGAGCAGAAAGACTGATCATCCCCCTTCCCATCGTTCAAAAGCTCCTTTTTACTGGTGTCCCGGAGAGAATGGTAAGGATTCAGATCTTCCATTCGACATCT
>JAHEMX010000245.1 GCA_024643445.1 Desulfobulbaceae bacterium
GAGGAACAGGCCGGCGATATCGGAATGTCCGTGTGAGCCCATGACGATCAGGTCATATTCCTTTGATTTGGCAAGATTGCTCAGCATCGTGCCCGGTGATCCGGAAAGCGATTCAACGCTATAGGCAACACCGGAAGTCTTGAGAATCTGGGCGGTTTTCTGTAATACCCTTTCCGCCTGTTGATGCAATTTTTCCTTGAGCTCCCTGATTACCGATTCCGATACTTCCGGCATGTTGCCGAGCCACTCGTAGCAGGTTACTGCCCTGATATGCGCGCCGCTCAGTTTGGCAAGGAAGACCGCATGTTCAACGGCGTGATTGGAATGGGTTGAACCATCGACGGGAAGAAGAATTTTCGAGATCTGCATGACGAACCTCCTGGGTTAAAGGAACCTGCTCAGTCGCACTGAAAATCCTCTGTTGTGTATATGCAAATTATAAGAACGAAAGAGGGCAGAACAAGGGATAAACCACAGAAAAGCGTCAGGAAAAAGGGGATTCCTGCCGGAATGATATTCCGGCAGGAGTGGTGCGGTCTAGTGCAGGTCGAGCAACTGCAGGGGGTGGTAGACCGGCAGTCTGGTTCCCTCGGCGAGCTGGATCGAGCAGACACTGCTTTCGGTGACAACGGCATCGACCCCGCTCTCTTTAAAGAGCTTGAACAGGGGTTCGCCGATGGCGCTGGAAAGTTCATGGCCAAGAATGCCGGCTTTCAGGCCGAAGGTGCCGCCCATGCCGCAGCATGTCCCTGTTTCAATAAGTTCGATATCAGCCCCGAGCCGGCGGACCCAGGCCATCGCGCCGTTGCCAGAACCGAGCGGTCGCTGGTGACAGGCACAGTGAAAGCCGAAGCGCTTTCCTGCCAGCAGCGCGGAGTTGGGCTTCTGTCCGGTTTCATCTTCCAGGGCGATGAGGTATTCAAAGAGTTCGTGGGTGTTATCCGCCAGGAGCCTGGCGTCGGGGTTGTCCCGCAGCAGCGTCGGGTAGGAGACCGCCAGGGCGTAAGTGGCTGTCGGTTCAATGGCGACAACACCATAGCCTTTTTTTACCCATGGCGTGAGCTTTTCAACATTGCTGCGCGCTATCTTTCGGGCCTGATCCATGCCGCCATAGGCGATGGAAGGGTAGCCGCTGACATCCTGGTCGGGGACGATGACCTCGCAGCCATGTTCCTCGAGCGCAGCAACGGCGGCCAGCCCGAGCTTGGGATCGTTGTAATTGGCGTAGACATCGACAAAGAATGCGACCTTTTTGATCGGATCTTTTACCGTCGGGGTCCGTTTGGCAAAATGCTGCATGAAGGTCGTTGCTGCGAAGGGCGGCAGCTTTCTCTCGGCGGAAAGGCCGATGAGCTTTTCCATGATGTTGCGAACGGGCCTGCTCTTCAAGGCGGCATTGGCAAGCGGCGCGGTGGCGCTGCCGAGCTTCGCCGCTTTGTCGGCGCCCATCATCACCCGGTTGACCAGCAGGTGCCCTTTCGTTTTGGCGTCCCGGTGTTTGATTTCGGCGATCATATGGGGCATATTGATCTTTGCCGGGCAGATTTCCTTACAGAGACCGCAGGATACGCAGAGCTGGGCAAAGTCTCCGGCCGTTTCGAGTCCGTGCACGCCTGCAGTCCAGCAGATGCCCATGGGACCGGGGTAAATATGGCCGAAGGTATGACCGCCGACGACGCCGTAGGTGGGGCAGATATTCATGCAGGCCCCGCAGCGGATACAATACAACGCCTCGCGCATTTCCGGGTCGTCGCGCATTTCGGTCCTGCCGTTGTCCAGGATGATAATATGACTTTCGCGCTCCGAGTCCGCTCCGCTCTCGCCCAGCTCGGAGCGCCCGTGCATCCAGGTCACGTAGGTGGTGGGCAGCTGGCCCGAGGCGCTGACCGGGTGGGCCATGATCATCAGCAGGGCGTCATCAACCGTTTCGACAATTTTCTCCATGCCGACCACGCAGATATGACATTTGCCGATACTTGAAACGAGCCGGGCGTTTCCTTCGTTGGTCTCGATGCATATACCGCCGGTCTCGGCGATGCCGATATTGGCGCCGGTCATGCCGATATCGCAGTTCAGGAAGATCGGCCGCATGTATTCCCGCACGACTTTCATGATGCTCGGGATATCATCGGCGACCTCTTTACCGGTGAGATCGGAAAAAAGCTTTGCGACCTCCGGGGCCATCTTGTGTACCGCGGGAAACACCAGGTGAAACGGCTTTTCATCGACCAGTTGAATGATCAACTCGCCCAGATCGGTTTCAACGACGTTGAGCCCGGCCTCGGTCAGCGGGTGATTCAGCTCGATCACTTCGGTGGTCAGCGATTTTGATTTGCCGATGGTTCTGGCACCGTGCTTGCGGGCGAGGTCAAGACAGTAGGAGATGACCTCCGCACCGTTTTTTGCCTCAAAGACGCTGACGCCTCGTTTCCGGGCATTTTCAATGAACAGTTTCTTGAGCCGCGGCAAATCCTCGATGCAGCGTTCCTTGGCAGCCCTGACATCGCTCCGGAAGGCGGCCCCGCCCGGCAGGGTCTCAAGCCGCGCGGCACGCGTATCCCGGCCGCGTTTCACGCAGCTGAGCAGCAGCTCTTTCTTCTTGGTGTCGGAAAGCGCTTCAGTAATCTTTTCGTAGAGGTGCTTGTAACGGTCACTGGCCATAATGGGATTCTCCTGTCAACCGGTAGAAGGCTGGGCTCAATGATCTTCGATGATCACTGCATGGGCTTCCTCGGGGCCGTGCACTCCCAGAGTCAGCTTGAGCTCGATATCTCCGGTCCGGCTCGGGCCCGAGATGAAACTGATGACGACATTGCGGTCGTGACGGCTGATGATCTCGCGGATACGGCTGCCGCTCTCGAAGTAGGTATCAATGATGTCTTTTTTGTAGATGATGCCGATATGCGTCCTGGGCAGGCTTGAAACCAGGCGTACCGCGTCATTGTCCGAAACCTCGACCATGGTTCCGGACTGGGCGATGGCGAACTCGATCCCGGTAACCCCGATTCCCGCCTCATCCATGGCCAGGGGCAGCGATTCAGAAGGGTAGGGTTCCTTCAGGATTTTAAGTCCGCCGCAATAGTTCTCGATCTGCTGGATAAAGGCTTCAGGCAGATTGGCCAGAGCAAGGCAGGAGACCTGCTGCTGCTGGCAGATCTCGTAAATCTTTTGGGCGGCCGCCTCTTCCGAATTGACCTGGTGGACGACACCGGAAAGCGCTTCGAAACAGCTCGTGAAATCGTAAGTCATCTCTGATCCCCCGGAAAGACTGACAATTATTCAAAGTACCCGGTGAGTTAGCCGGCGTGGATATACATGTTCTCAGCCTACCTGAGAATGATTATTTATTCCAGTTTGTTTTTCACACTTTGAATCTTGTCCAGCATACTCTGTTGCCGATCTGTCCGGGTGCCGACCTTGATGCTGCTGGTAATACGGGGAACGCCCATATCGTGCAGTTTCTCGTGGCATTTTTTCACCGCCGCGAAAACCGTGTCCCACTCCCCCTCGATATTGGTGCCGTAGGCATGGAGGTTGGTCTTCAGACCCGCTTCTTCAAGGATTTCATGACAGGCGGCGATATATTTTGAGACGGAAAGTCCAACGCCGAAAGGTGATACGGTAAGATCCATGATTACCTGCATAGTGGTTCCTCATCAGTTCTCAATTTCAGTCAGCACATCCCTGCTGTTTCAGCAGGTGATCGATCAGTGCCTGGTGCCGGACGCGCCACTCTGCCAGACTGGTTGCCTCGTCAACGGCGACTCTTTTTTCCGCCGCGGCAAGGACCGCTTCCTGTGATGAACCGGGAACCGCCACGATGCCCTCCTCATCGGCGATGATGACATCTCCCGGTGACACCGTAATCCCGCCGCAGGTTATGGCCGTATTGAGTTCCAGGTACACGTCCTTGACCCCGGATTTCGGGCTGATGCCCCGGGCAAAGACCGGAAAACCGCTTTCCCGGACTTCGGCGACATCCCGTATGACACCGTCGATGACAAATCCGGCGATTCCCCTTTGCTGGGCGATAGCACAGACGTTCCCGCCCGAGACGGCAAAACGGCAGTCTCCGGCCTCGACAACAATGATTGATCCCGGTTCAGCCCGGTACAGGGCGGCATGCAGCATCAGCTGGTCCCCCGGGGCACAGCGTACCGTGCAGGCAGGTCCGGCAATACGGGCCATATCCGGCCACAGCGGTCGAATTTCCATACCCATCACCTGTTCTATCGGTAGAACATCGGCAAAGAAGGTAGGAGAAATTTTTTTAAATCTATGGTAATTATCCATGATCATTACCTCTTTTCAGGGTGAGACGACGCCTTTGTCTGATTGAGCATGCACTATACCTTTTTTCAGGTTGGATTATCCAGCACATTTGGTGTACTTTAGGGCTCATTTGTGAATATTATGTGGTGGTTAAGTTGGTCTTACCACGTGCAGTGAAGTGAAATTACATAGATTATGATGAAACGACATATTTTTCCGTTTTCTGCCCTTGTCGGGCAGGAGAGAATGAAAAGCGGACTCTTGCTCAATGCCGTTGATCCGACCATCGGCGGTGTTTTAATCAGTGGTCACAAGGGAACCGGGAAATCGACCGCGGTGCGGGCCCTTGCCCGGATCCTGCCGGAAATTGAGGTGGTCAGTGACTGTCCCTACAATTGTTCCCCGAACGATACCCGGCTGATGTGCCCCGCCTGTGCCGGGCGTCATTCGGCAGGGGAGCGGATGGCCTCGGTATTGCGGCCCATGCCGCTGGTCGAACTGCCGCTCAGTGCAACGGAAGACCGGGTCATCGGCACCCTTCATGTCGAGCAGATACTGAAGACCGGCGAGCGGTGTTTTGAACCGGGACTGCTTGCGGCTGCCAATCGCGGTATTCTCTACGTGGACGAGGTCAACCTGCTTGACGATCACCTCGTCGATATTCTGCTTGATGCGGCCGCTTCAGGCGTCAATGTCGTTGAACGTGAAGGCATCTCCTATTCCCACCCGGCCCGCTTTATGCTGGTCGGCACGATGAATCCGGAAGAGGGTGAGCTGCGCCCCCAGTTTCTCGATCGGTTCGGTCTCAGCCTGCACGTGGGCAGTGCCAACGGGCTGACGCAGCGTCGCTCGATCGTCGATAAGCGGCTGCTGTTCGATCTCGAGCCGGAACTCTTTGTCGCCCGCTACCGGGGTGAAGACGAGCTGCTGTCGGAGCAGGTGCGCTCGGCCCGTTCACTGCTTTCATCCGTCACCGTTGCCGCGGAGATGATTGAATACGCCGTCGCCCTGTCGACCGAGGTTGCAGCCCAGGGGCACCGCTCCGATATCGCCATCATCAAGGCGGCCAGGGCCCTGGCCGCCTTTCTGGAAGAGGATGAGGTGCGCAGGCCCCATATTATCGAGGCGGCACGATTTGTTCTTCCTCATCGTATCACCACCATGGCCCTGGCAACACCTGAAAGTATCGAGGCAAAGCTGGAAGAGGTGTTGAAAAAAAACTTTGACCGGGGTGATGCCGAAGAGAACTCCACTGACATCCGGGGTGAGCACGAGGATCCTGATGAGTGGCAGGAGTTGCCGGACCAGGTTCCCGGATCGAACGCCGCCTCCAACGTCGGAATGATCTTCTCTTTTCTCGCCGAAAAAAAAAAGTTGTCTTCGATGCCGATGAATTGATCAGTATCGAGGATCTTGATCTGGATTCCCTCAAGGTCGATGGAGGGGCGCGGGGCCGGGTGAAGAGTGCGCAGTCCCAGGCGGTTAACGGCAGGTATGTCCGGGCGGTGCGTCTTGTGGACAACGAGCGCGATTACACTATCGCCGCCGATGCAACCATCCGGGCCGCGCTGCTGCGGCATGCGCCAGATAGCGGTGAAGAGCGGTTTGCCATCACCAGGGCTGATCTCAGGAAGAAACTGTTCACGCGTCCCCGGAAGTCCCTGATTGTTTTTGTCGTGGATTCCTCCGACTCCATGGGGGACGACGGCACCTATGCCCGGATCAAGGCGGCCAA
>JAHEMX010000246.1 GCA_024643445.1 Desulfobulbaceae bacterium
GCAATGTCGCCTGGAGCGCATTCTCGGCAATTTCCACGGCCTTCTTCATCTTCTTAATCTCCGTGGCGTCCTTGACACTGCGCAATTGTGCCAGGGCTGCCGCAGCATCGGTGAATGACATCGTTTTACCGGCACCCTTCAGCAGATTATATTCCAGCAGGCGGAATTGTTGCGGTTCCAGGCCGACCTGTTTGCCGGCAAGTCCCATGATTTCTGCGGCCCGGCGGAAAGTCTGGGGCCAGCAGGCAGGATTTTCCGGGTAGGCGCAGCTCGTTACCGGATAGGCCAGAGCCTTAAGCTTCTCCTCTTCCAATTCGGGCAGAATGAGGAGGAGTTCCCTGTCGGGAACAATGAGAAGGACAACCGGCCGTTCCATCAGATGAAAATCCAGGCCGGTCAGGTAGCTCAGGCTTGGACCGGCATTGAGTGCCAGGCCATCGAGGCCCATGGCGCCGATGATTTCCGCTAATCGTTTCTGTCTCGCGGGATACATGAGTGATTCCGTCTCCTGTTTTGGTTTTGCTCCGCTCTCGCCTGGCAACGTCTGCGAGGGCATGAAGGTGTCTGTCCAAGAAGCGCTCCCATTCTACCATAGGAAGGGGAGAACGGGAGACGGAATTTTTTCACGCATGCAGAGCTGCCATCTTGGGATTGACTTCACGGACGTCACATACTATTACATTGTAATTGTTCTGTTAAATGGTGCTGCTAAATAAGGAGGGACAGGGATGGAGGCAACCGTTTTAACGACGGACATGATTATCGTTTTTATTCTGCTCGGATTCGCTATTTCTCTCTTTGTTTTCGACCTGCTCCGTGTCGATCTTGTCGGGCTGCTGATGATGGTCCTGCTGCCGCTGACAGGAGTGATCAGTGCTGAACAGGCCATTGCCGGTATGGGCTCGAATGCGGTTGTTTCAATTATTGCCGTGATGATCCTGGGCGCCGGACTGAACAAGACGGGGGTCATGAATGTTGTTGCCTCGCATATCATCAAGATTGCCGGTCGCAGCGAAACCAGCATCATGCTGATTGTTTCATCCACCGTTGCGGTGATTTCCAGCTTCATGCAGAACATCGGGGCCGCAGCGCTGTTTCTCCCGGCTACCATGCGTATCGGCAGACAGCTCAATCTGCCGGCCAGCAGAATCCTGATGCCGATGGGATTCTGCGCCATTACCGGCGGCTGCCTTACCCTGGTCGGATCTTCTCCGTTGATCATGCTGAACGATTTAATGGAAAGCTGGTGGGTTATCAACCGTGCTGCTTTAAATAACGAGTCCTTTACGCCGCTGGGGCTTCTTTCCGTCACGCCGATCGGCATCGCACTGCTGGCAGGAGTCCTTCTTTATTTCACCCTGTTTTCCCGTAAACTTCTGCCGGCAGATGTCTGTCTGATCGACGAAGATTGTATGGATAAGAGGTTGCTGGCAATTTACGGCTCAGAAGTGGGGCAAGGGTACGAGCTGGTAGTTCCGGGGAAATTTGCACCCACGACCCTCGGGGACATGGAAATACGACCGAAGTACCATGTGACCGTTGTTGGCATTGCCAAAGGGGGAGGCCACACGAAAAACATGGCTCCCCTGAAAGAGGACCTGATAGAACCGGGGGATGTCCTCTGGGTCATTGGTTCCGAGCAGAAAGTTGACAGCATGTCGGAAGAGCATGGCTGGCTGGTCAAGGCAGAGCCGGAACTATTTGCCGATGAGAATCAGATTGACGAATGTGGGATTATCGAAGGCGTGGTTATTCCACACTCCAACCTGGCCGGGCAGAGCATGGAAGCGATGCAGTTTCGTCAGCTGTACACGGTCAACCCGCTGGCCATCGTCCGCGGCGACGAAATCATCATGGACAATATCAATACGACCACGCTCATCCAGGGTGATACCCTGCTGCTCTACGGCAGGTGGCAGCAATTCCGGCTTATCGCCGAAAAGATGGATATCGCCTTTATTGAAGAAATTCGGGGCGAAGAATTAAAACCGGAACGGACCAGGTGTGCCCTGTTCTTTCTTTTCATGGCCCTCGCTCTTGCCCTGGGGTTCCAGGTCAAACTTTCCATTGCCCTGCTGACAGGGGCCTTGGGGATGATAATTACACGGATTATCTCTGCTGACCGTGCTTACCAGGCGGTTGACTGGCGCACGGTATTTCTTCTTGCCGGCCTGATACCGTTGGGCACTGCTTTTGAGAGCACCGGCGCGGCTGAATATATTGCCCAGATGGTATTGGGGGCCTTTGGTTCGCTGAGCCCGATGCTGCTCCTTCTTATCGTTTCCGTCTTGACGGCTTTTTTCTCTCTGGTTGCCTCGAACGTCGGGGCTGTCGTGCTGATGGTTCCGCTGGCCATGAATCTGGCGCTTGATATCGGCGCAAATCCGGTGACTGCGGCCATGGTGGTTGCTGTCTCCGCTTCAAACACCTTTGTTCTCCCCACGCATCAGGTTAATGCCCTGATCATGCGGGCGGGGGGGTATCGACCAAAGGATTACATGAAGGCCGGCATCGGTGTGAGCATCATGTACACCATGATATTGCTCGTTGTTTTAAGAGTCTTCTACAACGTGTGACGGGGCGGCCGGTCAGCTCTTCAGTCGGCTCCTCGACCCTGAAAGGTATGGACGCGCGAAAAGACTCAACCCCCATCAAGGAGGCAAGCCAGCCGTTTGTTGCCTTGCATACCGAGCAAGGCTGAGATCGTGCCCCCGGCTGTGAACCGGCAGGTCATGGAAGTATGATAAAGAAAATCATAATACTATCGTTGTCACTGCTCTTTCTGCTGACAGCATCCACAGCGATCGTTTTTTTGACCGGACCGGTCATTTCGCTCGGGAGTCTCTGTGCTCCGGCATCCTCGCTCTTTACTTCCCTTTCCGGGCAACACCAGCAGGTACGGGGCCGGTTTTATCTTACCCCGGGAATGTGGACGACACTTGAGGTGGCCGATGCCGCATTTGCCGTCCGGGATAAGCATGGCTTCAAGGGGGAAGGTGAAATTGCCAGCGGCCGTCTGAGCGTTCACTTCTGGTCGCTGCTGTCGGGAAAGCTGCGTTTTGATGGTATTTCGCTCGCCGATATGAGCCTCCGGCTGGCACCTTCGCCAGAGAGAACTGTGACAGCAGAACCTCTTGCTAAAGAAGATGGAAAAGGGGTTCGGCTCAAGCCGTTTCTGCCGATTGAAACCGGTCTCATCAGGTTGAAAAATATCACTGTTTCACGGCCACTTCCTGACCAATCAGCGACACAAACGCTAACCATAGACCATGCCGAAGGCGAGTTCGGCCGCCATGCTGCCGGCCGCTTTGAGTTGCTCGCAGCTCTTGATGACCGGGAGGTTCACCTGGAGATTGCTGCCGCTCCCCTGGAAAATCTGACGATGGATGACAAGGCCTGGGATTTCACGACCACGCTGAGCTATCTCTCCAGTACGGCGCGGATACAAGGGGCTGTCAGCAGCGCCGGGGAAGAACCGGTCTTCTCGGCTGAGGCGGTGCTGTCAGGTTCGCGTTTTAACGATGTGACCGCTTTGTTTGGTCAGCAAAGCTCCAAGAACCTGCCATTTTCACTTCGTGCTGCGGTCGAACTTTCTCCCGGGCACCTCCAGGCGAGGCTGTTTGAGCTGAAGCCGGGCAGTGAGCAGCTGGATGCTCGGATTACGATTAACGGTAATCACTGGCAGACGGCCAAGTATTTCGTCAACCTGAAGGGCGCTCGGCTCGATCTGGATGCCCTCAAGGGGCTGGCGGGTCGGTCGGATTCGGTTGGGCCATCCGCCCGGAAAGCAGAAATCAGTCGGGAAGACCGGCTTGTTCCTGAAGACCTCCCGCTTGAGAACCTGGCAATCAGTCTTGACATAGAGGAGCTGATCATCGGTGGACGCCGGGTTTCCGGGATCAGTTTTGCCGGGGAGATGAGAAACAGGCAGGTCAAGGAGGCACCCTTTCATGTCCGTTTCAAAAATTCAGAGGTGAGCGGCGACCTCACCTTTGATTTCACTGGTGATACCACCGTTTTTTCAGCTCACTCTAAGGCAACAGCGATTAATGCAGGCGCCATGCTGCAGGAATTGGGATTCGTTCAAGGGCTGTCGATGCATTTCGACCGAGTCTTAACCGAACTGAATTCGCGAGGCAGAACCGTCGGTGAACTCATTGACAATCTCTCTTTTACCGTCCACTCCGCTGGAGGACACTATGTTTACCTTGATCCGAATACGGGGTCGGAATTATCGATCGTGCTGCACGATTCGTCTGTCACATTGATTCCGGAGCAAGCACTGTCAATCGATCTTAAAGGGCAGATCAGAGGCGTTCCGATCAGTATAGGATTGCGAGTCGAGGATCTCCGGGGTCGAAAGAGCGAAGAGAACATCAGTCTGCCCGTCACCATTGAGATTCAATCCGAAGATACGCTTGGGGAACTGAGGGGTGATTTGCCGTTGCCGATCAGTCTTGATAAGGCTTCACTGCGCTACCGGCTCAGGGGGAAGTCCTTCAGCAGTCTGAACGACTTGTTCCTGGTCAGGCTGCCTGACATCGGGCCTTACGAGCTTGCAGGGACCTTCGGTCGCCGTGACGATGGTTATTATCTCGACGAAATGAGTGTCATGATCGGCAGCAGTTCGTTACACGGCCGATTTTATCTTGATACCACGGCTTCCCCGCCCCGAGTGAGCATCGAACTTAATTCGCCGCGCGTCCAGCTCTACGATTTCAAAACGAGTTGGGCAAGGACGAATGAGCCTTCGGCAGAGGGCCGTGGCGCCGGACAGGGTTTTGAGAGCAACATGCAACGTCTCTCGGACCAGCGCGTGCTGGACACCTACGATTTAGTGGCCGAGGTGGAAGTCAAAGAAGTGATGTCCGGCGAAGATTTTCTCGGCAGCGGTCTGGCCAGGATCGAGCAGAAAGGAGGACGGTTGACGATAAGTCCGCTGACCCTGCAGATGTCAGGGGGAACCGTAGCTCTTGACTTTTCCGTTGCACCATCGGCTGAGACGCAGAAGCGGTTGTACCGCCTTGACATTCAGGTGCAGGATTTTAATTACGGGATTATCGCCCGCTTCCTGCGGCCGGATACGGATATGTCCGGAATTCTCGACCTGCAAACCTCGCTTGCCGGGCACAGTTCGGACTTCAGGAGCCTGATGGCAAACGCAAGCGGTACGGTGAATCTTTTAATACGGCCCCAAAAGATGCGCTCGGGCATTTTCGACCTCTGGGCCATTAATCTGTTGAGCTTCCTTACCTCCTTTTTCACCGCAGAAAGCGAGTCAAAGGTGAACTGTTTTTCCGGTCGCTTTCAAATCCATGATGGCATTCTGCATCAGGATGACCTGCTTATCGATACGTCCAGGATACAGGTCAGGGGTGATCTTGAGATTGATTTTCACCAGCAGTCTGTCAATGCCTACCTGCGGCCGATTCCAAAACGGCCGCGATTTTTCAACCTTGGCACACCGGTTAGGATTTCCGGCAGATTCGACGATATTGGTGTCGGTCTGCCAGCCATGGGTATTGCCGGAACTATCGTGCGGCTGGCAACCTCCTATATTGCCGTTCCGATTCAATGGCTCATACTGAACCAGCTCCCGGAGGACGGGACAGGCGCCTGCCTTGATATGATCAAGCCTGGATCAGCTGAGCCATAGTGTTAATTGTCAGTGGATTTTTGCAGCACTTTGCTGTTAGTTGATGGACTGCTTGAAGAACCGGAACGATAGAGATGAGATACTTATGAATCAATGCTAGGCGACGATATCGGTCATGCTGAAAAAGATTAACGAGCACATCGGGATCAAGCTCTTTATATTGCTGGTAATAGTGATTGTTTTGTCGGTCGTTCCACTGGCTTATTCAGCCATGCAGGCCATCAAACGGTATGGTCACGAGATCGCAGAGATCAATGAACTGCAGATTCGCTCCCAGGCATTCTCCTATCTCAGGGAGGTCACGGTAGAGCGGACAACCCGGTTTCAGGCCTTTTTTGACCGGGTAGCAG
>JAHEMX010000247.1 GCA_024643445.1 Desulfobulbaceae bacterium
ATACGCTGATCTGCGGTGCGATATCAAAGCAGCCTGCTCATATCATCGAATCGGCGGGGATCACCCTGATCTCTTTCGTTACCGGCAATGCTGAGAAGCTGCTGCAGACATACGCAAGCGGCGGTTCAATCAAGGATTTTATCATGCCCGGATGTCGTTTCGATCAGCGCCGCAAAGAAAGAAGCACAGAGGCCAAGACGCAACCGGACGGCCTAAAGACCCAGGGTGTTCAGCAGAACATGTGCCGCGACAGAGAGTAAAAACGAGACGGCAAAATGCTACAAAGAAACAAGAGAAAGCAGGCAAGCGGATGTTGTATCCTGATAGTCGAAAATAAAAGCAACCCGACTCATTGACAGGAAAATGCCAGGAGTTGATCGGAGCGACGGGCTCAGCAGATCAAGACGGCGGGTGAACGAGAGCACCCTCCCTTCATTAATGATGGATTATCGAAAACGGGAATACCAGAGAATGAAACGGACCATGGTACATATCCTGCTTGCAGGTAAGGAAGCTGATTATTTTGCCGCGTTCAGCCAGCAGCTTGGCAAAGATCAGCGACTGAAGGTAGTTGAAGTCGACTCTGCCGAGCAGTCACGCCAGATCATTCGGGATGCATCCATTGATGTGGTCGTTCTCGCCGAGGAACTGCGGGATATAAATGGCCTGCAATTCGTCAAAGAAATCGTTGCCGATAACCCTTTTATTAATTGTGCTCTCGTTTCACCCCTGTATCCCCAGGAATTTCATGAACAGACCGAAGGCCTCGGACTGTTCATGCAGCTTCCGGCTCATCCCGGAGCTGGGGCTGCCAAGGAAATGCTCGCCTTTCTCGAGAAGTTACAACAGCTTGATAAACAATAGAAAAAGATAGGAAACAACAATGATAATAAGTGTCGCCAGCGGCAAAGGGGGGACCGGCAAGACCACCGTTTCAACAAATCTCGCGGCGAGTCTCGATATGCCACTGAAACTGCTTGACTGTGATGTCGAGGAGCCCAATGCGCATCTTTTCCTGAAACCTGACCTTTCCGAGCCTGAACCCGTTTTCACCTTTGTCCCCCAGATCGACAAGGAGCGTTGCAGCGGTTGCGGGGCTTGTGTCGATATCTGCCGCTTCAACGCCCTTACCCTGATCGCCGGCAAGGTTCTCATTTTTCCCGAGTTGTGTCACAGCTGCAAAGGCTGCCTGGAGGTCTGCCCGGAGCAGGCAGTAGCAGAAGGACACCGGCAGCTTGGCACCACGGCAGCAGGCAGACGGGGTACGATCATCTTCAGGCATGGCTGTCTGCGGGTCGGCGAGGCAATGAGCCCCCCGCTGATCAATCTTCTGCGAAAAGGAGTTGAGCCGGACGAACTCGTCATTATTGATGCCCCTCCGGGCACCTCCTGTCCGGCGATCGCCTCGATGAAAAACAGTGATTTCGTCCTGCTGGTAACAGAGCCCACGCCGTTTGGGCTGCACGACCTGAAACTGGCCCATGAGGCGGTGAAATTACTGGGCATACCATGCGGGCTTGTCATCAATCGGGCTGATATTGGAGACGGCGAGGTAAAACGTTATGCCCATGACGAATCCCTGCCAATCCTGCTCGAGATCCCTTTTGCCAGAAGAATAGCTGAAATCTACTCTCGCGGGCAGATGCTCGTGGACGAGGACCCGCAGTGGCGGCAGGTCTTTATTACCCTCTTCTCAGATATTACGGAAATGGTCTCAGCACCCAAGGTAAGCCAATGAAGGAACTTGTCATCATCAGCGGAAAAGGCGGCACCGGAAAAACGAGCCTTAGCGGCGCATTCGCGGCCCTGGCCGAGAACCATGTGATCTGCGATGCCGATGTCGATGCCGCAGATCTCCACCTCCTGCTCAAACCAACAATCAGGCAGCGGGTTGATTTCCTGGGCGGCGGCCAGGCCATTGTCCGCAAAGAAGCATGCAGCGGCTGCGGCAGGTGTCTTGAACTCTGTCAATTCGATGCGATATCCGACACCTTTGACGTTGACCCCATCAGCTGTGAAGGCTGCGGCGTCTGTTATTCATTATGTCCCGAAAAGGCCATTGATTTTCCGGCGCAGAAGTGCGGCGAATGGTTTTCCTCCGATACCCGTTTCGGTCCGATGGTGCACGCCCGACTTGGTATTGCCGAGGAGAATTCAGGCAAACTGGTCAGCCTCATACGCAGAGAGGCCCGTAAACTGGCTGAACATAACCGGCGGGAGATGATCATCACCGATGGACCTCCCGGTATCGGCTGTCCGGTCATCGCCTCGATCAGCGGAGCAACTGCGGTGGTAATTATCGTCGAGCCAAGCGTTTCAGGCCTGCATGATATGCTGCGAGTGGCCGAATTGATCACTCATTTCACTATTCCCGGACTTGTCTGTATAAACAAATGGGATCTTAATCCCGATGTCACCGCAACAATTGAAAAAGAGTCGCAAGCACGTGGTCTTCGGGTCGTCGGCTCTATTCCCTTTGACCCGATTGTGACCCGGGCCATGGTCGCCGGCAGGACCATGGTCGAGCATGACGAAAAGAGTTCCTTCGTCAAAAATATCAAGGAAATCTGGCAGACCATCATGGCCTCGGATGCCCTTATGAACAGGCCGGAGAACGTTATTCTTCCGGTACTAAACCGTTAACAGGTAATGGAGTGTAAAAAATGGCTCATCTTCGTGTAGCAATACCATCAGTAGGGGAAGGCGGTCTGGACGGCCAGCGGTCAGGGCATTTCGGCCACTGTGACGTCTTCACCTGCGTCGAGGCAATAGACGGGCAGATTGTTTCAGTGACAACAATACAGAACCAGGAGCATATGCAGGGCGGCTGCATGGTCCCGGTGAACCTGCTGGCTGAGCACCAGGTAAATGCGCTCATTGTGGGAGGAATAGGCATGCGTCCCCTGATGGGTTTCAAACAGGTTGGCATCGATGTCTACCACGACGCGGAGCGGGTTGATATCCGTCCGGTCCTCGAAGATCTGCTGGCCGGAAAGTTGTCGATAATCAGCGATGACCAGGTATGCGGCGGCGGTGGTACCTGATTCAACGCAAAAGGAGATGATATGAAAATTGCAATTACGGCAAAAGGCCCCGGACGGGGTGATCAAGTTGATCCCCGATTCGGGCGTGCCGCTTATGTGCTTATTATAGAAAGCGACACCATGGCCTTTGAAGCCCTTGATAACAGCAGCAACGTTAACGCCTTCAAGGGAGCAGGCATACAGGCGGCAAGCATGATCCATAAACATGGAGCCCAGGTTCTGCTTACCGGTTATTGCGGTCCTAAAGCCTTTCAGACACTTGAGGCCGCGGGTATCAAAGTGGTCAGCGATGTGTCCGGTACGGTTACTGAAGCCATCAAGACGTTTCTGGCGGGAGACCTGAAGTACACCACGGCAGCAAATGCGGAGGCACACTGGTGATTTGTAACCAGTTAGAGCAGACAATGGCATTAAGCGAAGAAGAATTTGAGGCATTCGTGGCTGAACTGCAGGAAAAGTCGTTTGCCGAAGCCAGGGCCGTCTATGGCAAGAAAGGGTTTCAACGCTGGCGGAACCCCCGGTTCAACGGCGTCATGGAAGATGCGGACTCGTCAGCCTGCATTAAGGGCAGTTGCGGCGATGTCATTGAGATCTTTTTAAAATTTCACCAACACCGTGTGGAAAAGGTTTCCTATCGAACCAGCGGTTGCGGCTCCAGCGCCCTCTGCGGGTCATTTACGGCTGAGCTTGCCATCGGTAAACGGCTGGAAGAGATCATGACCATCACGCCTGCGCTGGTATTGCAGGAGATCGGCCGTTTCCCCGCGGCAGACAAGCACTGCGCGACCCTGGCGGTCATGGCACTGCACAAGGCATTAAACGAGTACTTGAGAAAAATAGTGCCGGATGAAAGATTGCAAGCGCTAAAGAACCCGGCGGCTGGCTAAAACATGATTAACTCCTGCAGAACTGCACAGCCGCTGCATCTTCTCGTCCGGCAGCAATTCTGTAGCAGGAGTTAAGCCCATCCATCTCTATAGCAAGAGGTGCCTGGTAGCCGGTAAAAACCTATCAGGCACCCTTTCACGGCAAAATCCTGCTTGCGCCAATTCCGTGCGCCAGTTTCCTCCTGCAGTACGCTCAGGTCGTCCGAAAATATTTGACAGCCCCTATTAGATGTGGTTAATAATACTCTTTTGTGATTTTGCTGTCTTCATTGGACTGACAAATCGACCAAAAACGCAAATAAACTGCGCAAAAACAGCTGTCTATACCAGACCATCTTGATGTCAGCCTGATCGAGACAAGATACTGCAGAAAGATGCAAGCAACATGAGGATTTAAATAATGAGTAAAAGAACATTTCAGCCAAGCAACACCAAGCGGAAAAACAAACATGGATTCCGAGCCCGGATGAGTACCAAGGCAGGCCGTGCAGTTCTCAGTGCCCGGAGAGCCAAAGGCCGGAAGAGTCTTTCAGCCTGAATTCGTTGCAGCAGTTTGGTCTTCCAAAATATTGCCTGTTGAGGAAGAACCACGAATTTGAAGCGGTATACAGGCACGGTAAACGGCTGCACGGTGACGGCTTCAGTCTCATCTACCTCGCCAACAGCCGCGATTACAACCGAGTTGGTATCAGTGTCGGCAGAAAGTTGAAAGGAGCAGTTGCCAGGAATCGAATTAAACGGATATTCAGAGAGTCGTTTCGCCTGAACCGGGACAGCTATCCCGCTCAAGCAGATATTGTCATTGCAGTGCGACCCGGTTTTTCGCTTAATTCTCCATATCTCATAGACCAGGCTGTTTCCCGCCTGATGTCTCGGAGCAGTAGCAGGACATGAAAGCTGCCAGAAAATGCGGCCTGTTCGCGCGTATGTTCATTACGTTGATTCGCGGCTACCAGTATCTGGTTTCACCCTGTTTTCCCCCTGCCTGCCGGTTTCACCCCACCTGCTCTGCCTACACGATTGAAGCAATTAAACATTTTGGTCTGCTCCGCGGCATCCTGAAAGGAACCTGGCGCGTCTTACGCTGTCATCCTTTTTCACGCGGTGGTTATGACCCGGTAGCATGATCGCCCCCAGGCGGTGTCACCATAACGGCTGGCGCTGGATGGATTTAACTTAACAGGATCCGCAAAGAAAACAATTATGGATATGTACAGAGCCTTTCTGGCTATTTTGATCTCTTTCATCATTCTCCTGGGCTACCAGTATTTTTTCGTTCCACCGACCCAGCAGGTACCGGTTGAGCAAACGACGGCAGAGGGCGTACCGCAGGCGCCGCAGCAGTCACAGCCGGCCCAGATAACCGCCCCGGTCCCCCAGGCTCAGCCGGCAATAGCGGCTACAGCAGCGGTGCCGTCAACCCAACCCAGTCGTCCGGCAAAAGAGATCAGCGTTGAAACTGATCTGTACAAGGCAACGTTCAGCGAACTGGGCGGCACTATCACCAGTTTTCTGCTCAAGGACTTTCGGGCAAAGAACACCGAGGAATCCGCCGGCGTTCAACTTGTAAAAACCAACGCCGAACAGGGTTACCCGTTAGCCTTCTCATGGGGCGCGGCTATTCCGCAAAATACACTCTATACCTTTGACAATGAAACCATATCATTTGACTCGGCCGGTAATGCTAGTCTAACCATGCGGGCCGTGCAGGAAAACGGTCTCGAGGTAGTGCGCCGTTACGAGCTTAAAAGGGATGACTACATCATCAAGAGCACGGCAACGGTAATCAACAAGAGTTCTCAGGTGCAGCAGGGCGCTGCAGCTTTGCACCAGCGCAACAAACCCTTCACCGAAATCACCAAAGCAAGTAACTGGCTTTTTCGCGGGCCGACCATTTACGACGAGGCCAACGGGTTGCAGACTTTCAAGCTGAAAAAGTTTGAAGACGGCCCGAAGACGGTACAGGCTACGGTGGACTGGGTCGCCTACCAGGGCACCTATTTTATGACCGGCATCATCCCGGAACATAATCCGCTGACAATCACCATGAATGCGCTGGATGAGTTTGTCA
>JAHEMX010000248.1 GCA_024643445.1 Desulfobulbaceae bacterium
GGTGGCGGTCCGCCGGGCCGGCGGGATCCATGCCTTTGACTCGATGAATCATTTCTTTCTGATCGGGCAGATGATTGTGGTCGGTTCAAGTTACTGGAATATCGGGATAGGCCGAGACAAGGGAGAGGCGGCCGGGGATGAGGAGGGGATGAAGACCATGCGCCAGCTTGGCGAGAACATGGCCTGGCTGCTGGAAAAAATACACTCCTAGGGCGGCAGGCCCCCATGGCTTTAAAGGACAGGCAGGTTACGGTTCTGGTCGTTGATGATGAACAGGTGCATCGCTTTACCCTCTGTTCCCTGCTCAGGCAGTGGGGCTGGCGATGCGTCGAAGCGGATGATGGTGATACCGCCGTAAAGGCCGTTCAGGACAACGTTTACGATGCGGTGCTGATGGATGTCCGCATGGCGCGGATGAGCGGACGTGAGGCCTTCGAGCATATGCGCCGCCTAAATCCTGCTCTGCCGGTCATCATCATGACCGCCTATTCTTCGGTTGATGACGCGGTGGAAGTGATCAAGCAGGGCGCCCATGATTATCTTACCAAACCCCTCGATTTCGAACGATTACGCCTGACGCTCGAGCGAGCCCTTGACCATCGCCAGGTAGAAGAAAAAAAACACCAGAAGAAAACGGAACAGCCGATTCTCCAAACGCGTATTCTCGGAAAGTCCGCACCGATTATCGAATTACTCGAGACCATCGCCTACGTTGCGCCGACCGAGGCGACGGTCCTGATAACGGGGGAGTCGGGGACCGGTAAAGAACTCGTTGCGGAGACGCTGCACCAGAACAGTGAACGCAGGCAGGGGCCGTTTATCAAGGTCAATTGTGCGTCGCTGGCCGAGAGCCTGCTGGAATCGGAATTATTCGGACACGAGAAGGGTTCCTTTACCGGTGCCGATCGCCAGAGGGATGGAAAATTCGTCCAGGCCGACGGCGGCACCCTCTTCCTGGACGAAATCGGCGAGACGACTCCGGCCATGCAGGTGAAACTGCTGCGCGTGCTGCAGGAGAAGGAATTACAGCGGGTCGGCGGGGACACGGTTGTGCCGGTTGACGTGCGCGTGATAGCCGCGACAAACAGAGATCTCGAAGAAGAAGTAAAAAAAGGTTCTTTTCGGGAAGATCTCTATTACCGGCTCAACGTGGTGATTCTTGAGGTGCCTGCGCTCCGGCAGAGACCGGGAGATGTGCCGCTGCTCGTGGAACATTTCGTGAAGCACTTTTCCGAGAAGAACCGCCGCACCGTCGACAGTGTCGCCGCATCGTGTATGGAGTTGCTCTCTTCTTATGCCTGGCCGGGAAACGTTCGGGAGCTGGAAAACGCCATCGAGCGCGCCGTGATCCTGATGCGGGGTGAACAGCTCTCGGAGAAAAGTCTGCCACTGCAGATTCAGAAGTTTCATGATGCCATCAAAAGCGATAACCGGATGCGACCGGAAACCCTCCATGAAGCCGAGAAGGCACTGATCCTGCAGACGCTCGAGCAGACCGGCGGCAACAAGAGCGAGGCCTCGCGCAGACTCGGCATTACCCGTAAAACACTGCAGAATAAACTGCAGCGATATGACGAAAAAGAATAAGTTCCACCTCGACGGCGCCTAAGCTAAACGCCTCTGTTGACTCATCGTTTCTTCTGCTTTTTTCCCGCCTTCTTATCAGTCCTGCCCGATCCGGGGTTTCTGAGAACGATTCCGAACTGAATATTTAGTATAACTAAATAGTTAAAAACGATGGGGTATTTTTCTTCTCCGGGTTGACAAGGAAAAATGCGCTACTTATTGTTGGCACAGGTTTATGAGGCTCACCGCTTGCGATGTGGCGGTGATTTATGATTTTGTCGGAGCCGGTGTATCGGCACAGTGAAAAATTTCTGGAGGAGTGAGTGAGTAAACAAAAAAATGATGAAGAGCTCCAGGCAGCTGCGGAAGCGACGGAGGAGGACGGAGCATCTTCTGAAGAGATGGAGCAGTTGCTTCAGCAGCCTGGAGAGAAAGAGATTCAGGAGCAGCTTGAAGATGCGCTTGCCGAAGCCGCAGATCTGCGGGACAAGGTGCTGCGGGTAGCCGCTGAGTTTGAGAATTTCAAAAAGCGTATGGACCGCGAGCGTGCAACCATGTTCAAATATGCCGGGGAGAATATCTTTCGTGAACTTCTACCGGTTGTTGATAATCTTGAGCGTGCGGTTGACCAGGGTGTCGTCGACGGCGTTGAGGCCCAGCAGAACCTTGAATCACTTCTTGAGGGGGTCAGATTGACCTTGAAGAGCCTGCTGACAGTGCTTGACAAGTTTGAAGTAAAATCCGTCACCGGGGTGGGCAAACCCTTCGACCCGATCATGCAGGAAGCCTTGAGTATGGAAGCAAGTGATACGATTCCTGCCAATTACGTCACAGGGGAATTTGAGAAGGGCTACTACTATAAGGATCGATTACTCCGGGCGGCTCGCGTGATTGTCTCATCGGGCAGTCAGGATAAATGAGCAGCGCCCAACAAAGTAATGCCAAATACTTGACAACTGCACATAAATGAAAACTTTTAAAGGTGCTACGGCCGCCTTGCGGCTACAATTTTTCTGGATGGAATTCTAAACAAAACTGACGATACGGTTACTAGCTTTTTTAGGAGAGAAAGAACATGGGCAAAATTATTGGAATTGATCTTGGAACCACCAACTCTTGCGTGGCAGTCATGGAGGGTGGTGATCCAAAAGTAATCGCTAATCTCGAAGGAAACAGGACAACACCGTCGGTGGTGGCCTTTACCGACAGCGAAGAACGCCTTGTCGGTCAGGTTGCCAAGCGTCAGGCCGTGACGAATCCTACCAGAACCCTTTACGCTGTCAAGCGTTTGATTGGCCGTAAATTTACCGATGCTGAAGTGCAGAAGTCCATCAAGGTCAGCCCTTTTGATATTGTCGAAGGGACCAATGGCAGCGTTTCAATCAAGGTTCAGAACAAGGTCTATCGACCTGCCGAAATCTCGGCGATGATCCTTGCCAGTATGAAGCAGACGGCAGAAGAGTATCTCGGCGAAGAGGTGACGGATGCCGTTATCACCGTTCCTGCCTACTTTAACGATTCTCAGCGGCAGGCAACCAAGGATGCCGGCAAAATTGCCGGATTGAATGTCCAGCGCATCATCAATGAGCCGACTGCTGCCTCGCTCGCCTATGGTCTTGACAAGAAGAGCGAGGAAAAGATTGCCGTCTTCGACCTTGGCGGCGGTACCTTTGACGTTTCCGTGCTGGAGATCGGCGACGGTGTCTTCGAGGTGAAATCAACCAATGGCGACACCTTCCTCGGCGGCGAAGATTTTGATATGCGTATAGTAACCTGGCTGGCTGATGAGTTCAAGCGTGACCAGGGTGTTGATCTGCGCAATGATAAAATGGCCCTGCAGCGGCTTAAGGAAGAGGCCGAGAAGGCAAAAATGGCTTTGTCGGGCACGATGGAGACGGATATCAATCTGCCCTTCATTACGGCAGATGCCTCCGGCCCCAAGCATCTGAATATAAAACTGAGCCGGGCAAAACTCGAGAGCCTGGTTGATGATCTGATCGAGAGAACCGTGCAGCCGTGCCTTACGGCAATGAAAGATGCCGGTCTGAAAGCGTCTGAAATTGATGAGGTTATTCTTGTCGGCGGTATGACGAGAATGCCGCGGGTGCAGCAGAAAGTCGAGGAGATATTCGGCAAAGCCCCGCATAAGGGTGTTAACCCGGATGAGGTAGTCGCGATCGGTGCGGCGATTCAGGGAGGTGTCCTGCAGGGGGATGTCAAGGATGTCCTGCTGCTTGATGTTACCCCGCTCTCGCTTGGTATCGAGACACTCGGTGGTGTTACAACCAAGTTGATTGAGAAAAATACCACGGTACCGACCAAGAAGAGCCAGGTCTTTTCCACCGCCGCGGACAACCAGCCGGCGGTCTCCATTCACGTGCTCCAGGGAGAACGTGAAATGGCGTCGGATAACAAGACCATCGGCCGTTTTGAGTTGACCGATATTCCTCCCGCCCCGCGCGGTGTGCCGCAAATAGAGGTGACCTTTGACCTTGATGCGAACGGTATTCTCCATGTTTCAGCCAAGGACCTGGGGACCAAGAAAGAACAGTCCATCCGGATCACGGCTTCTTCCGGCCTGACGGATGCTGAGATTGAGCGGATGACCAAAGATGCAGAACTGCATGCCGAGGAAGACAAGAAGCGCCGGGAAATGGTAGAGACCAAGAACCAGGCCGACGCGATGATCCATGCAACGGAGAAAAGCCTGAAAGATCTTGGGGACAAGGTTGATGCCGAAACCAAGGGCAATGTCGAAAAAGAGATCGCCAATGTCAGGACCGCCCTGAAAGGCGATGATCTCGACACTATCAAGCGTGCGGTAGAGGCGCTCACGGCGGCATCTCACAAACTGGCTGAATTGATGTACGCCCAGGCATCCAAAGATAACCCGGATGCGGGAGGCCCAGACACCGGTGCGGGCGCGTCAGGCAGCCCCAAAAACAATAAAGGGGACGATGATGTTGTCGATGCCGATTTCGAAGAAGTGAAATAACGGTTCTTCCGGATAATAACCGGATCATCGTCCGGGAAAAGTGATCGGGAGAGGGAAATGTATTTCCCTCTCCCCTTTTTTTTTGTTTTACAGTAAGGTGTTCACCGTTTTAGCCATCATCTGAGCTTTTCGGCCTTCGATTAACCCTAGGAAAACAATAGTAGATTATGAAAATATTATCAGGAATCCAACCATCGGGTAAACTGCACATTGGCAATTATTTTGGCATGATGAACACGATGATCTCTCATATGGAGAGCTCGGAGCTCTACGTTTTCATCGTTGACCTCCATGCCCTGACATCAGTTCATGACCGCAACAGACTCTCCGCCGGGACGCTTGAGGCGGCGGCCGATTTTCTCGCGCTTGGCCTGGACCCTGACAAATGCATTTTCTGGGTCCAGTCTGATGTGCCCGAAGTGTGCGAACTGACCTGGATATTGTCGACCCTTACCCCGATGGGATTGCTTGAACGCTGCCACTCCTTCAAGGACAAGGTTGCCAAGGGTATCAGCCCGAGCCACGGACTTTTTTCCTATCCGGTATTGATGGCTGCCGATATCCTGCTGTATCAGGCTGACCGGGTTCCTGTCGGCAAAGACCAGAAGCAGCATCTGGAAGTGGCTCGGGATATTGCCCAGAAATTCAACAACGAATTCGGTGAGACCTTTGTTGTCCCGGAACCGGCAATAGACGAACAAACGGCGACAGTTCCGGGGATAGACGGACAGAAGATGTCCAAATCATATGGCAATACCATTCCGATTTTCCTGGAAGGAACTCCCTTGAAAAAGCAGATCATGGCGATACAGACCGATGCGACTCCTGTTGAAGAGCCGAAAGATCCGAAGAGCTGTAATCTGTTTCAGATCTTCTCGTTGTTCGCCTCGAAAGATCGGCTCGCTGAAGTTCGAAGCCTCTACACCAACGGGGGCGCCGCCTATGGATACCTGAAACTTGAACTTTTTGAGCTGATCAGTGACTATTTCCGCGAAGCGAGAAAAAAGAAGGCCGACTTTCTCAATGACCCGGAAGAGCTTCGCCGGATCATGAAAAAAGGTGCGGAAAAAGCACGGCAAAAGGCGAGCGTCACCCTTGCCGTTGTCAGGGACCGTGTCGGACTGAGCTATTAGCCCGCATTCGTGAAATATTTGGTTTAGGATAGTGATCATGGATTATGGAATTACCAGAGAAGAGGCCCTTGGTCTGGTGCACCGGCATCTGCAGAACCAGAATATGATCAATCATAGTCTGGCAGCAGAGGCTGTCCTTGGCGCCCTGGCTGAGAAACTCGGCGAAGAGGTGATGAAATGGCGCCTGGCCGGACTCCTGCATGATCTGGATGCTGAAAGCCAGCCTGATCTGGCAACGCATACGCAGGAGACCGCTGAAATATTGAGCAACCTCGGAGTCGATGCCGAAATTATCGAAGCAATCAG